>JBDHHL010000245.1:0-8818 GCA_039589375.1 Gemmatimonadota bacterium
ATGACGACTATTGACCGCTAGTGACAACACCGCTCTGAGGGAGGATGACATGATTGTCGTTTCGACAGATTTCGTCCCGGGCTACCGGGTGGTTGAAAGCCTGGGTCTCGTTCGGGGGAGCACGATTCGAGCGAAACATGTGGGAAAGGACATCGTAGCGGGTCTGCGGACGCTTTTCGGCGGTGAGATCAAAGAGTACACGGAGATGCTGGTCGAATCGCGTGCGGAGAGTATGAGACGGATGCAGGGACAAGCCGAGAAGTTAAAGGCCGACGCCGTGATCAACGTTCGGTTCGTGACTTCCCAGGTGATGGCTGGTGCTGCCGAGCTGCTGGCTTACGGGACGGCTGTGAAGCTGATGAGGGAGGGCTAGGTCGGGGGGGCGCCACAGCGGTCTAACAGCCACCTTCTCGCGGATTAACAACAGCACTTGGCACGGCAATCGATCACCGCGGCGTCTTGCACGAGACGGCGTCAGCTCCGTGGGAATCGCACCCGCGCGCCCTGCATCGGACTCTCGTTCGTTCGGCGCTCCCATCTGTCCGGCGCACGCATCGACTCCCACGAGTCGATCGCGTACGGCAGTCCCTCGGCCGCCAGGGGATGGTTCCGATCGGATAGGTGGAAGTGAAGGTGTGGTCCGGTGCTGTTGCCGGAATTGCCCAGCCGTCCGATCACTTCGCCACGGCTCACGCGATCCTCGGGTTTAACGCGCAGGCTGCCCGGCACGAGATGGCCGTAGAACGCGTAGCGGCTCTCGCCGAGGTCCAATATCACGTAGTTCCCGCCAATCGTTTCGAGCGTCATCGGGACCGCGCGCAATGTCTCTCCCTCAGTCATTTCCCTCAGCCTGCGTGACCGGGGCACGTTTTCCGGGATGCCGTCTTTCACGGATATAACGAAACCGTCGGCCACGGCGAGGACTTCGGCGCCGTATCCGAAGTACGATCCGTTGTCCTCAGGGTCACCCTCGAAAAGTCTTCCGTCGCGACCAAGTCTGGCCCAGTCGATCGCGTAGCGTTGCGCGATGAACGCTTGGCCTCCGATGGGAACGACTGCCCGCCGGTGGGCAGCATTGTTGCCGAAACCGTTCGCCGCGAGCCAATCCCCACCCCGCAGTGGCGGGCCAATCGCCATCGGATTTTCGGCTACGACGGGAACCGTTCCCTCGACGGTCCGGTCGCCGACCGTCAGACGATGGCGAAGCACCGTCGGAACCGGCGCCGCCAGATCGGTCGTGACCCAAACGTGAACGATCGCCCACCCGCCGGGAGGGATCGCGCGGTTGTCAGTGACGTCCGGCCTCCTTTGGGCGACGATCGCGCTCAGATCGGCGCCCTCCCAGCCCGCGAGCGTCGTGCCATCGTCCAAGACCTCTAGACCCGTGAGGAGCATCTCGACTCCGCTGTGGTTTCGGAGGTGGATCTCGTAGGCGAGGTGCTGCTCGCCGGCGCCCGCGAAAGGCATCGGCGCGACGGGAACGGCCATGTCGGCTGCAACGCCGAGGAGCGAGTAGACGTTTGGCTCGGGCTGACTGGGCGACATACCTGACAAAAGTACAAGCGCATTCGCCAGTCCGGTATGGTCTTCGCCCGCGGTGAAACGCCCTGTGAGTCGGACCTCCTGCCAAGCTTCCCGAGCGTGGGCCCAACCATACCAGAAGGAACCACGCTGCCAACTCCTGGGTTGATGAAGTATCACGGACGCGTCGGTGACAGTGCGCTTGCCGGCCTGGTGTAGGAGATCGCACATGGAACATCTGAAAAAAGCAGCGACGTGCTGCCTCGCGTTGATGGGTGTATTTTCGGCTTTGCCGGCCACCCTGGCTGCCCAGGAAGAGTACGCCGGCCTAGACCAGACGATCCTATCGACGCAGGTTGTGGCGCAGCATCGTACCCTCAGAATCGGGCAGTCCCTCAATAGGTGGCTTCAGCCGCCGGCGCTCTTGGAGTTGTCGGCCAAACCCGAGCGGCGCGGTTCGTCCGCGTCTGACGATGCAAATGCCCCGCTTCTCCTGAGTGCGCTGAAGGTTGGCGTTTCTGGCGTCCCCCTGGGTTCGCTTAGGCCAGGCGAGGAGGCGACCTCGTCGGATATATCGGACGTCTTCCTGTCGGTGCAGCAGCTGGCTGGAAAGAGATTCGATCTGGCAGAGAACACGAACCTGTACTTTGGGCTCGGTCACGAGGAACACTTCGGACTACTTCTGAAAGTGAACTCCAGGTAATAGCTCGGAACAGCATCCAGCCCTCTCGGCTTCGTTATGGAGGTTGGGGGGCTTCATTGTCCCAGGGCACGCGCTGGTGCACGACGGCGAAAGGCCGCCCGGCTTCGCTACGTGCGATCCGGCGATACACGAGACCAGCGTCCCAGGCGTATTTTCAGCCGGAGACGTCCGGGCCGGCAGTACCAAACAGGTCGCGTCCGCCGCCGGTGAAGGCGCCGCGGCTGCGCTGATGGTCCGCGACTATCTGAAGAGCGTATAGACGAAGGTGAAGGACCGTCACGCTCTTCGCCAATCATCTCACCAATTGGGTTCTGCTATCAGGTCTAGACGAGCTTGGAGACGCCCGTGTAGGTGTGTCCAGGCTGTTCTGTACTCTCCCCCTCTCCCCTCCCAGCGCCTTCCGCTGTGTCCACCTCCAGAGAACCGCGCGCGCTTCCGCGACGTTCAGTGAATGACCGGGCAGCAGGGCTGGGCGGCCCGAAACAGGAGATAAGGAGTATAGGCTCCTCGGACGGTCCACTATGCCGGCTCTACTTTCGGGGGGCGATTGAAGTCCCTACAGTTATGTGTGATGGTGTCTGAGACCCGGCTACATCTTGCCGGCAGGAAGTCGTGTTGATGAGAAGCGTCTCGTTCGGGTGGATCTGCCTGGCGTTGGTCGCTGGCCTTCCGGCCTCGCTGGTTGCGCAACAGGACAGCGTGCCCTCCCCTGTGCCTAAGGACTCCGCCCTGACACCCAGCGAGGCGTACCTCCACGTGCGGGGCCTCGAGCGCGCTCCCCGGGCTGGCGGCGCCGGGACCCGCGCAATCGCCAACACGATCCTGTTCCTTCCTCGCTCCATACTCAGTGGGGCGCTGTACTTCACAGGCTTGAGCGCACATCTGGTTGACAACGGTAGCGTGATCGGCCTGTACAAAGACTTCTTCTACTTCTACGAAGATCGGGTGGGCTGGACGCCGGTCTTGGTGCTTGGATCCTCGGACGGCATAGCCGGCGGCGCGAGGGCCTTCTATAGGGCGGAGCCGTTTGGGGTGTCGGCGGGTGGGTACTACGGTGGATCCGAGTTCTATGGCTTCACGGGCGCCATCACGTACAACTTCCTGGCCGGCCGCAACGTGTGGTGGTTCAAGGCCGAGGGCGCATTCAAGAAGCGACAGGACTACGAGTTCTACGGCCTCGGGTCCGATCCACTCACGGATCCGCGCAACAGCTACGAACCAACGGCGACTGCTCCGTTCGGGCTGTACGCCCAGCGCGTCAGCAAGGCTAAACTCATAGCAGGGCTGCGGCCGTCGGACCGCTGGGAGGTTTTCCTCTCCAGCCTGTTTCGGGATCGCGCGCTCTCCGTCCCGGGTACTCAGGACACGGCCAACATAGATCGGACCTTCGACCTAGCGACCGTCCCCGGTATCTCCTCTGACTCCGTAACGGTGGGGCGGCAGATCTACAACGAGCTCATCGTGCGCTACGACTCGCGGGAGATTCCGGGAATGAGCTCTCCCGGGGTTCGCGTGGAGGCCTATGGCGGTGTGTCCCTGGGAGTAGGCTCCGACGCGAGTCGCTTCACGCGCGGGGGGATAGACGCTGCCGCCTACATCCCCGTCATCAAGCGTAACCGGCTCCTGGTGCCCCGAATGGCACTGGATGTACTGGAGAATCTGAACGACTCAGTTGAGATCTCGTTTGCCGAGTATCCTCGGCACAACTTGTTTCGCGGAGTGGCCACCCGGACCATTCTCCGCGCTGACAACGTGATGGTGCAACCGTCGCTGGAGTATCAGTGGCCGCTGTCGTACAATCTGCGCTCCACCCTCTTCTTGGATTATCTGCTGGTGGCCCAGTCGGTCGATGAGTTGACGTTCAGTCGTGCCCCCTATGCATACGGACTCGGACTCGTCGTCCATGGAACGCACAACACAGTGGCCGCCATCGGAGTGACCAATGGATCGGAGGGGTTTCGCTTCTTGCTGACGATCGGCGCATTCCAACACACCAGCGACCGGTACAAGTGGGACTGATGCGAGCTGGAGAGACGATGGCCGGTGCGACATCGATGAGAGGGCGGGCGGCGGTGCTGCTTGCGAGCGTGGCCGCGCTGTGGAGCGCCGGCTGCGGTTCCGTTGCCCCGCGGTTCACGCTGACCGAGCCGGTAACGGTCCAGGCGGACACCAATCCGATCCCCGTGCCGGAGGCGCACGGTTTCGGCATGTGGTCGTATCAGTACACCATCAACGTTCAGCGGCCCGCGGTGGGGGCGCTCGAGTTCGTAGGGCCGCGTCCCGCCAAGGATGTCAACTCGATGGATGATCTTCCGGCCTCCACCTGGTTCACGCCGAGGCTGGGCTATCGAGAGGTCTCACCGGAGGAGTTGCTCCGAGGCCCGGAGGCTGTTGGCCCGCCGCAGTTCCCGATCGCCGTGGTGAGCGCGAAGGTGGGGGGGAGCAATCCCGGCTTCGTGATAAGGGATGCGCGCGGCAACCGATATCTGACCAAGTTCGATCGCCCTGAGTTTCCGGGGCTCGAAACGACCGCCGCGGTTGTGGTGAACCGGCTGTTCTGGGGATTCGGCTACAACGTCCCGGAGGACTATCTCTTCTTCTTCAGTCGGGGCGATCTCACCGTCGACCCGCGCAGCAACCTGAGTCGGGCCGGCGTCGATTCCGTGCTGTCACGGGTCGCGGCATCCGTGGGCGGTCGCTACCGGGCAACGGTCAGCCTTTTGATCCCCGGCGTGGTGCTCGGGCCCATCCAAGACAAGGGGGTTCGCAAGGACGATCCCAACGACACGATCGACCACGAAGACAGGCGCATCCTGCGTGCCCTCCACGTGTTTGGAGCCCTGACGAACCAAACGGGACTCCGCGCCGACAACACCCTGGATGTGTATGAGGGCGAGCCGGGACGCGGCTATGTGAAGCACTACCTGGTGGATTTTGGAGAATCGCTCGGAGGGCACGGTACCGGCAAGGGTATTCTGTGGGATGGCTATAGCCGGTGGTTCTCATACGACGAGATGTTTCGCAGGCTCGTGACGTTTGGTTTCGACGTAGAGGATTGGGAGAGCATCCAGTACACGCAATGGCCATCGGTGGGCAGCTTCGAGGCCGAGATCTTCAAACCCGAGAACTGGAAGACAGCCTCGCCCTACGAGCCCATTATTCGCATGCAACCCGACGACTGCTACTGGGCGGCGAAGATCGTCGGCGCGGTGACCGAGGACCATTTTCGCGTGCTGGTGGAGGCGGCGCAGTACCCTTCTTCAGATGCTGCGGAGTACGTCGTGAACACGCTGATGGAGCGACGGCGCAAGGTACTGGCCCATTACCTGGACCAGGTCTCTCCGATTGACGCCGTCGGGTACCGAGGCGGTGCACTGCATCTCGAGGATGTGCGCCGCGTACTCCTGGGTGATCGAGAGGACGAGACCCGCTACGAGGTCCGCTACCGCACCGACGACGGCGATGAGATCGCGGAGCCGCGTGTGCTCTCGGGGACATCGGCCCTGTTCATCGTACCCGTACCGTCCGACGTGGCTCGCACAGCCGGGGGGTACGTCCGCGTCCAGGTCGTGGTGTTGGCGGGAGACCGCAGAGCCCCGCGCGCGGCTGAATTCCATATGCGGCACGATCCGCGGACCTCCGACCTGCGGCTCGTAGGGGTGAGCCACTGAGAGGATAGGGCTGCTGTGGGTTGTCAGGGATGCAGCGCCGCCTTGCCGTTGGTCCTCCCGGTCGGCCTCGGATTCCCTATGTTAACTGACGATGTCCGAACTCACCTCCGGCCTCTCCACCGCTCTCGGTGATCGCTACACGATCGAGCGCCAACTCGGCGAAGGTGACATGGCAACAGTCCATCTCGCCGAGGACGTGATTGAGGAACTCGAGAAGATCCCCATCGAAGTCGACAGTTGGAAGGTAGAGACCCCTAGGAGAATCGTGTGAACCATTTCTGGCTACTTGTGTTGGCTTTCCCAGGCGTCCTCGCGGCGCAAGAGCGGTCCTTCCGGTGGACGGATCGGTACGTCCTTGGCACAGAGCTGCACCTGAGCGCCGGGCTGACGTTCGCGGACGTAGACGGTGATGGCGACATGGACGCGCTCGTCGCACACGGTCGGCACTGGCCCCAACCCAATGAGGTCTATCTGAACAACGGGGCGGCGCGCTTCACCGTGTCTTACCAACTGGGATCGAGAAGCGCGACCACCTACGCCGTCCCGGCCGGCGATCTGGATGGAGACGGGGACGTAGACGTCGTGGTCGCGAACGACCTGGCGGAGAACTGGGTCTATCTGAACGACGGTACGGGTCGGTTCGCACCGGCGTGGCCGGTCGGACCGGAGATCGAGCCCACTCGGAGCGCGCAGCTCTACGACCTGGATCGTGATGGGGACCTGGACCTACTCATCACCAACAGAGGGGCAAGCAACGGTCTCTTTCTCAACTACGGCAACGGACGGTTCGGGCCGAAGCGCGAGTTTGGTGAGCCTCAGGGTTCGACGATCGCTGTGGCTGTGGGCGATGTGGACGGCGACGGGGATCCGGACCTCGTGCTAGCGAACCGAGATGGTCAGGCGAACCAAGTTCTCTTGAACGACGGCCGCCTCGGCTTCGCGCGGAATCGCAGCTACGGCACGGGAAGTGACGAAACTCGATCCACGGCGTTGGCCAGTCCTACGCACTGGTCGTTCTCGACGTGGATCGCGACGGTGATATCGATGTAGTGGTGGCAAATGTCCGGGGTCGAAATGAGCTCTACCTGAATGACGGTTCAGGGATGACATGGGTTCGCGCCCCGATCGGGGAGGAGTCCTATGTCACCTACGGCCTGGCCGCCGCCGACCTCAACGGAGACGGGTTCGCTGACCTCGGTTTCGCGAATTCGGGCGGCCCCAATCTGATCTTCCTGAACGTCGAGGCCGGATCGCGGCGGGACTAGCGCTTAATAACCATCTGGATCTCCACGCGCGCTGGCCCCATGAGGCGAGCGCCGACCACGGTGGCTTCCGGCGCGCCGTCACCCAGCGTCTCATGCAGTACGGCCCGCACGACATCCCAGTCTCGAACATCGGCTAAGTAGACCCATACGTTCTCGACATCTCCGAAGCCCACAGAAGCGGCCTCGAGGATCGATCTGATACCGTCCAACGCGGCCCGGGCCTCCTCCGCAACGTCGCTACCGCGACCGGTCATTCCCGCCACGTACACGCGGTCACCCGTGTCGATTCCGGGGGAGACCGGGATGCGCCGCGGGGCTTGTCCCTCGGCGCGCACTACGCTTCTGTCCGACGACGACTCCGCCACGCACTGAATTTCAGTGGAGAACGCGACGTTCATGAGCGCTGCACGCACGGTCGCCCGTGCCGGAGGATCCTCGGCGCTCACAAATTCTGCGTAGACCCCGTTCATGTCCCTGAACCCGCGAGGGTCGTCCATAAATACCCGGCAGCTCACCAAGTCTGCGAAGCTCATCCCCGCCTCGTCTAGCACCAAGCCGAGGTTTCCGAAGACCCGTCGTGTCTGCGTGGCTACATCACCCGGTACCGGCAGGTACGTCTCCGGGTTCCGGCTGGTCGCCCCAGCAAGGAACAGCGTGTTGCCGACCTTGATGCCCCAGGAATACGGAAGCTCCGGAGACCGAAGTCCTCCCGGCGTGACGATTTCCTTCGGGCCGCCGGCGGCGACCACCGAGATCTGGATCAGAGCCTTGGGATCCAACAGGTCGGCCTGCACGGTGGCACGAGTCGGAGGACCGTTCTGAAAGTACGTGCGATAGACCGCGTTCATCGCCTGAAAGTGGCGGGTGTCCCTCAGGAACACGTTGGAGACCACGACATCCGAATAGCCGAGGCCATGCTCCCTGAGTGCCTCACCGAGATTGTCGAGTGCCGCCGCCGTCTGTTCCGCGACGCTGGCGAGAGCCGCCCCTCCGGCTTGGGTGCCGGTGACATTGGAGATGTAGATGAACTCCCTCTCCTGCGCCGAAATCTGCAGCGGCGGCACTAAGGCGAGGGCGACCAGCCAGCCAATCAAGGTGCGTCGGGTGTTTGGTGCGGCCATTCCGTCATCTCCTCGGGGTGGGGACATCACACGTTCTTTCGCTTGTGAAGCAGGGCGAGTGGTCACCGTACGGATAGAATCTCCCAACCGGCCGCACAGAAGTAACGGAAGGTGAGGCTGTCCGTTCCGGAGGAGCCCAGCGCAGCTCCCGTCCCAGGGGACTCGGATGGAGCACATCCCGGCATGATCACCGCCAGCGCTAGGACAGAAGAAAGGAATACCGGGGTGAGTCGCATGATGACTGTCGATCCTGTTCAAAGCGGTGGCCGAGCCGCCGATCGGCTCGCTCAGGTGAATACCCGACGCCTCGAGTGGATGGCGCAAGCGTCAGGCTGGAATATTCTGGTCGGTGATGGTAGATGCAAGGATCGCGGCAGCGAGCCGCTGAAACGCTCAGGGAGGGCCATCATGAAACTCGTCGTTTGCATCACGTTGGTTGCGCTGGTATCTTCGGGCGTCCTCTCCGCGCAGGAGGGCCCCCTGCCACCGGTTCAGAAAGTCCGGAACTACCTGCCTCACATGACCGTACCGGAGGTG
>JBDHHL010000246.1:0-7596 GCA_039589375.1 Gemmatimonadota bacterium
TCATGAACGGTCGCCACCCGATCATGTGGCTATCATGTGGTGGTCTTCGGCGGGCGATCGTAGGGCGTCAGCGGACGCGTTCTGCGAGCGCTCTCAGCGAGTCGCTGCTGACTTCTGCGATCAGGATCAGTCGATACCCTCGGCCGTCTAGCCAGCGGTACGCCAGCGGACCGTCCGGGTCAACGGTCAGCACGGGTTCCGCTTCCTCGAACTCGAGCGTCGAATCCGCCACCTGCTGCTGGATGAGGATGAACTCGTGGCCGGCGGCGTCTTCGTAGACCAACTTGACCGCCGGGAGCCCGGGCAGTCCACCTTGCACGGCGCTGCCGGGCCCAACCTCGACCCGTCTGAGTTGGAGGTCAGGGAGCCTGCGCAACTCTGCGTCCAACCACAACGCGGCGTCCTCGGGCTGGACGCTGAAGAAGGTGGCGGTTTCGCCAGCCTCTGCTTGAAGCACGGACCTCTGCGCCGCGAAGTCAGCAAGCGGCTCGGTCTCGGGCTTGGCCTGGTCGGCCGGAGCGTCCCGGCGGGCTCGACGCTCCGGATCCTCCTGGTTGGCTTCGACCCCAGCCACGGCAGGGGGGGGCGCTGCGGCCACGTTCTCGGCTGCCTTCTCGGCGATGGCATCTGCTTCCTGCACACGCTTGCGCGCTACCGCGCCCAGGACGCCCTCCCGATCCGCCTCTCTGGCGACGCCCTCGGTGAGCTCTCCCCGACCCGGTTGTGGCTCGGTCGCGAGCCGCTCGTCGGCGGACTTCGCCCGGGACTGATCTAGCTCCTGTACCTCTATCTTGGTCTCCGGCGTCACTACCTCACCCGAGCGTTGGCCGGCTCCGGCCTCGGACTGTGCCTCGGCGGGTACCTGTTCGAACCGCTCCTCCTCGAGAGCATCTGCCGCTGCAACTGGCGCCTGAGCCTGTCGAGAACCGGTGAATAGCCGCTCCGGGGCTTGTGAGTAGTAGGTGTTGGACAGCCAGCCGACCCCGAAAGCGATGGCGATCATGGCCGCCCAAGCCAGGCTGGGCCTCACCCAGTTGCGGCCGGGCGCCGAGCGGGTCCGGGCCGCGGCGCGTTCCTCGATCTCGCGCCAGGGCGGCGCTTGGACCGACCCCGGCTCGATCTCCGCCAGAAGGTCGGAGGCCATCCGGCTGGCGGCGATGGCCGCGGCGAGTCGCGCCTGGCATTCGCCGCAAGATGCCAGGTGCCCCTCGATCTGGTCCAGCTCCCGCTCGGCGCATGCGCCGTCCAGGTAGGCGTGGAGCTTGGCTTCTTCAATGTGCGACATCTTCATCACTTCCTTCGCTCGCTAGCTCTCTATAGGCGGCTGCCAGCCGAGTCCGGGCCCTAGCCAGCGTCGTCCCTATGGAACCTCTCGATAGGCCGAGTATTCCGGCGATCTCGTCGTACGAGAAGCCTTCCTCCCACAGCAACAGCGCCTCGCGGTCGCGTTCGGCCAGTTGGCCCAAAGCGGTCTGAACCCGCCGGACTTTCTCGCGTCGCTCCAGAGCCACATCGGGCCCCGGTTCCGGCGGCCGGGCCTCCGCCTCGGCCTTGATCAGCGTCAGGTGGCGGCGTCTTATCGACGCCCTGCGTCCCTCATCCCTCGCCAGATTCGCCGCGACGGTGAACAGCCAGGCCCTGGGCCGGGTCGGCTGGTGCTCGATGGCGCGGACGAACGCTTCCTGAGCCAGATCTTCGGCGCGAGCCTGGTCGCCGATCCGCCTGTAGAGGAAGCGGACCAGCGACCGATAGTGCTCGCGATACACCTGAGAGAGATCCACGCTCTCCCCTACCCTCCAAGTAACGAGCCGGTCGGCCTACAGGCTCCCCTCGAGAGCCCGTAGGACGGACTTCAGCTCGCCCGACTTCCAGGTCGTCGCACCGTCCGGCGTCAACCTGAGCGCCATGCCGTCTCCGACTATGATCACCTGGTCACCCAGCGCGAAATACGGCTTGACCGCCGGCAGTCTCCGGATCAGCTCGAAGTAGGCATCGCTGAACGGCGCCAACTCGATCACCTTCAAGCTGGCCAAGAAGTTCAGGTCCGTCCAGGCTCCGTCGCGGAAGACGAACAGTCGCCGGCCGACGTGGCGAATCGCGTTGACGGTTCGCGCGTCACCTGCCTCCAGATCGCCGCGGGCTGCCTTCGCGGCCACGACGCCTGCGACCAGCATCTCCGCCTCCTCCAGCTTGTCCGTCTCGCGTAGGCGGCTGCTGGTCTCGGCTCGTCTGAAGGCCTCTGCGCCCGACTGCTCTGTCGGAGCCGCAGCCAGGTTGCGGGCCTGGTCCATGGCGGCCTCCGGCCGTGCAATAGCCAGCTGCGGCTCCTCGACCAGATAGGAGGTGTACTCCGTGAGGATTCCGTAACGCAGCCCCAGCTGTCGGATCTCCTCGACCACCTCGGGGTCGGCGCCGTGCAGCCGCACGTGCGCCGTCAGAGCGCCAGCCTTGCGGGCCGCCCACAGCCGGGGGATGAAGTCGTTGCCGAAGTCGCGCCGCGGCAATTCCACCTGGAAGGGGTATTGCTGCCGCCGACCGCCCCGCGATCCCTCCAATACCAGCTTGCCACTGCCGTCGCCGCGATAGCGGCCGAAGAGCACGAGCTCCTCGCCGTAGAACAGATCCGGCAGTGGGTTTGGATAGTAGTCCTCGAGGTCGGCCGGCGCCCGGACGATTCTGAGATCGGAGAGCGCCGGGTAGCCGATCTTCCGGGTGAGCGATGAAACGGCGACCTCTACGTCTTCGCCAGGCCGCACGTAGCTGACCGTGCCGCGGCCACCCTCGGCCATACGGTCGAGCAGGTACGTGTTGACGTCGTAGCCGACGCCGAACGCGAAGATGCGCTCGCCGTCCAGGAGGCGGTCGGCCGCCTCGGCTATCCGCTCAGGGTCTGTCTCACCGACGGTAGGCTTGCCGTCGGTGAGGAAGAGGACCAACGACAAGCGCCCCTCGGCGACCTCGGGCTCCAGCGCTTCGCGCAGGGCATCCATCACGTTGGTGCTGCCTTCAGCACGGGCGGCTGCCAGGTAGTCACGGGCCTCGCGTAGAGTCCGCCGGTCGGCACGCGCCCAATCGGTCTGGTAGGAGCGGACGATGCTGCTGAAAGTGATAAGCCGGAAACGGTCCTCCGGTCGGAGGCCGGCCAGGATCTGGTCCAGGGCCTCTCGGGCCTGCTCGATCTTTTCACCGGACATGGAACCGGAAACATCCAGAACCAGGGTGACGTCGCGTGGAATCTCGGTCTCGTCGCCGTTGGCCGGCGGTGTGATCATCAGCATGAAGTAGCCGGGCTCACCGCCGGGCGCGTGGGCCACGACGCTAGCGCCCACGAGCCGCTCGCGCAGCGGCAGGAAGAGCTCGAAGTCACGGGCCGTTGCGTCGCCCCTGTGTACGATCTCGATCTCGTCGTCGCTCCGCTCGCGCACGTCGATGGAATGCGTCGGCGAATAAGGCGTGGCGATCAGGTGACCGCCCTTTACCCGGATCCGCAGACTGAACGGATAACGCGAGAACGCCTGTCGTTCGGGCGGGTTCACCTCGCGCCGTTCGGTACCCGGCACGATTCCGACGATACGCGGATAGCGCAGGCGCATCAGGTCGCCGTCTTTGCCCAGTACCTGGCTGTAGCGCAGGATCACGCGCCGCTCGTCGCCGGGATCGATGGGGAAGACGCGGGCGCGGAGCACACCGTGTCCGACCAGCTCGATCAGGGCGGGATCCTTCTTGCGCCGCACGATCTCCTCGTAGATCTGCCGGGCCCTATCCGCCGGCAACACTTCGCCGCGCAGCTCCTGCTCACCCATGAAGAGCGAGAAGTTGGTGAAGACCGCTTCCGGCGGGATGGGATAGAGGTAGTCGCCCTCCATCATCTGATGAGAGCGATTGCGGAACACCTCTTCCACCTCCACATGAGCGACGCGGGTCGCGCCGTCGATCGTGATCGTCACGTCGCTCCGCACTCGCTCTACGATGGAGTGGGGTACCCAGCGGTGGGTCGGCGGCTCGATCCAGCCCTGCGCCAGGGCCGTCCGTCCGCCGGTCAGCAGCACGAGTCCGGCCAGCCCAGCGGCCGTTATCTGTCGTATGTGAACGCGGTTCATCGTCGTACCTCCCAGTTAGAAGGGCGGGAGCCGATTCTTGCCTCTCCAACTGTGAGACGCACGAGGCATCGAACGTTGCACAGGGGCAACCGGCGGCCGGCTGGGGCTGGCGACGGGGGGCTGCGCGGCCTAACGTTGGCGTGGAGTCGGAAGCGGCCAGGTCGACATCGTCGTCCCGGTACCGCGAGTTGCCCTCCACCAATCGGTTCACGGGTTCGACTCCCAACCGCTCTGTCTCGAGGGGCCGGCGGTATGCAGCGGGCCAACCGCCCTGCAGGTTCAGACCTCCGTGGAAGGCCTGTGGCCCTTCGAGCCGGGGCGATCGCTCTACCCCGAGTTCATCGTCGAGGCAGTGCCATGTTCGAATACCTGATACCCGCTCTCGCCGTCCTGATCCTAGTGCTCATCGTGCGGGCGATATTCAATCCAACGATCGTATTCGAGTACGAGAAAGGTCTCAAGTACAAGAAGGGGCGCTTCGAAGGTGTTCTGGGACCGGGTCGGTATTGGCACCGACCGTCGGTGACGAAGATCGAGAAGGTAGACCTCCGCCCGACGTTTGAATCGATCGGCGGGCAGGAAGTGCTCAGCTCCGACGGCGTCGCGCTGAAAGTGAGTATCGCGGCCCGCTACCGGGTGGTGGATCCGGCCACCGCCATCAACGAGGTGGAAGACTATCGCCGCACCCTCTACCTCGAACTCCAGCTTGCCCTGCGCGAGATCATCGGCAGCACGCCTATCGATGACGTTCTCGCCACGCGACAGGAGATGGGGGTGCAGATGCTGGAGAAAGCCGCGCCCAAGGCAAAGCAGATGGGGCTCGAGTTGCTGGAGACGGAGATCAAGGACGTAATGTTCCCGGGCAAGCTCAAGGAGATCTTCGCTCAGGTCGTGAAGGCGCGCCAGGAGGGCTTGGCTGCGCTCGAGAAGGCGAAGGGTGAGACGGCGGCGCTGCGGAACCTTGCGAACGCGGCACAACTGCTGGAGCGCAGCCCTAACCTGATGCAGTTGAGGCTGCTTCAGGTCATGGGAGAGACCCAGGGCAACACCGTGGTGCTGGGAATGCAACCGGGTTCGGGCCCATTGCCACTCAAGTCGAAGGAGCTGCCGGCGGCCCCCGATCAAGCGGGGGAGGGCGACGAATAGCCAAGGATCGCTGCGTCAGCCCGAAGCGGAGGTGGATGCGGGATCCGTGTAATGGCATTACAATTATGCAGCCCTTCCCAGGCCGGATCCGCGTACCGGGAGAAGTGGAGCGAGTATGAACGTCAACAGAGGTTGGCTGTGGGCTGCCTTTGTAGCCGTAATCGCGCTGGTCCTTGTGAGCACGCTCATCATAGACCCCACCGCACGAGCAGCCCTCTCCATCGTAGCGATCGCGCCGCTGCTCATCCTCACGGCCCGGGTTGCGAAGAGTATCGAGCAGCGCGAAGCGTATCGACAGAGGAAGTTCAGCAAGCTGCGCGGGGTGACGGATGAGTTTCTCATGGCCGTGCGCAACCTCAACCGCATCACGCTCGTAGTCCGGGACGAGAACCCGCCTGACAACGCCCAAGAGATGCTCAACGAAATCGTAGGACGCCTGCATGAACTAGTCGACCGCATAGTAGAGTCGGCCGGGCAGGCCGATAGGGACTTCGGGGCCGGGGCGGAATCGGGGGACGAGAACTAGCGCCGGTATCCTCTCGACACATCGCGCTGCGACTGCTGCCGGATTCGCATGTAGCAAGCACTCCTTTCCTGTCAGAGCCATCCGCTCGCACCTATAATGGCGGGCGAGCCCAAGACTAACACGGAGGTCGCGATGCTGCATTCCTTCCTATTGCTGGTCGCACTTTGGAGCGGCGTTCCGCAGGACATGAGCGGCGAAGACGTAATCCGAGCGATGCACGATCGGTATGCCGGGAAGTGGTACGAGAACCTGGCTCTTGTGCAGACTGTGACGTACTACGATGTGGAGAGCGGCGCGCCAGACTCGTTCCGAGTATGGTACGAGTCCATCCAGCTGCCGGGCACGGTGCGCAGCGACATCGCTCCGCTCGATGCGGGCAACTGCGAGCTTTACACCGACGAGACGTGGACGCGGTTCCAGGCCGATACGGTGGTTGGGAGTCGTCCGGGACCGCACCCAATCCTGCTGCTGGGCTTCGATGTCTACCTGCAGCCGGTGGAGGAGACGCTGGAGAAGCTGGAGCGGTTCAGGGTCGATCTGTCACAGGTTCGGACGGAGGAGTGGCAGGGCCGTCAGACGTACGTTGTGGGTGACGAGTCACGGCAGTTGTGGGTCGACATGGAGAACCTGCTGCTTGCCCGGCTGCTGCTGAAGAATCCGAACACGGGTTCCGAGCGCGAGATACGTATGGAGGCTTACGAGCCTCTCGGTGGAGGTTGGATCGCCACGGAGTTGACGTTCATGCGGAACGGGCGGGTGGATCTTTACGAGCGCTACGATTACTGGACGATCGAGGTGGAGTTCCAGCCGAGCATCTTCGCGACGAGCGGTCGGACGCGCCCAGCCTGGGTGCGGAACTAGCCCCGGACCAGTTGATCTCGCAAGTCAGCAAGCTGCCCCACCCGACGGGTCGGGTGAGGCAGCCGAGTGGAAAACTACTCAAGTTGCCGGTCTTCCCGGCCGTTGGAGATGGCCGTCTCTAGTAAGTCACTACCGGTTTCAGGCGCTTCGCGCTGGTGACCCAGCTCTTGACCATCTTCTCGGACGGTACCTGGCGGACCAACGCCTTCTTCTTGTTGACGTCGGTGACCTTCGCGTGCAAGCCCTTGAGCTCGGAGTACTCGCCGCCGATGCCTTTGATTCGCATGAGGTCGGCATGGTTGACGAACTTCATGACGAGTTTCGGCGTGACACCGGTGGCCTTGGCGATCTCACCGCGGCCTTTCCTGTCGCGACAGTAGTTGAGCAGAGCATCGGTGCTTCCGACACCGGCCTTCTTGAACTTGGTCGAGAGCGTCGGCCCGATCCCTTCGATCGTTGTTAGCTTTGCCATTCTCTAAGACCTCCTGGTTGAGGGTCGTGGGCTCGTTGTGCACCGACACCCGAGGCTGTGCTCGGGAAGTCGGCCGCGTTTGTCATCTTGGTCGAACGTAATTCTACGACTGTGTCTTGAGAATGTCACGTATCTCCGTTAGCAGGGTTTCCTCGGCAGAGGGCTTCGGCGGTGCCGCCGGAGCCTCCTCTTCCTTCTTCTTGAGCTTGTTAAAGCTCCGCACCACGAGGAAGACGGAAAAGGCGACGATCAGGAAGCTGATGATCGCGTTGATGAAGACACCGTAGTTGAGTGTCACCGCCCCCGCCTCCTTGGCGGCGACCATCGTTGCGTAGGGGCCCGCTGGCGTGCCCTGTTGGAGCACGATGAAGAACTCGGCGAAGTCTACACCGCCGAGTAGCAGGCCGATCGGCGGAATGAGAACATCGTTCACGAGAGAGTTGACGATCGTGGCGAAGGCGGCACCGATGATGATGCCGACCGCCATGTCC
>JBDHHL010000247.1:0-6858 GCA_039589375.1 Gemmatimonadota bacterium
AGTCGGGCACCATGCCGGTGGGATCGAGCAGGTGCGTGAAGTAGTCGAAGTAGTAACGCACCGTGGGCAGATCGTAGAACGATCGATCCCCAATAGCGTCCGCGTAACGCACCAGCGAGATCAGCCAGACCGGATGATAGATCTGGGCGTCCTCCTCCTCCCACTTGCCCCAGCTGTCCGCGGCCAGCACGCGGGCCAATCTGTTCCAGCGACCGGCATCCGGGTGCTCCGGCACGGCCTGCGCGGCGATCAGCAAGCCGTAGGCGCGAAGCATGGCGCGATTGTGCGGGCCCCACTCGGGGAAGAAGAAGACGTAGTTCGCGGCCTCGGCGATGCTCGCCTCGATCCGCTGGCGCTGGGCGGAGGTCAACGAAGGGCTGTCCTTGACCGACAGAAACGCCTCGCCGAAAGCGGACAACTCGAAGAAGTTGGTGAGCGTCGGGACGCCGTCCCGGTAGTCCGGGCGAGCACCATGCATCTCCTCGGGGAAGTACTCCTTGTACTCGTGATGACGGGCCAGCCAAGAGATGGCCTCGCGGGCGTAGCGCTCATCACCGCTCAGGCGGTAGAGCGACCCCGCCAGGCGAGCGAAGTATACCGGCCCGCCCGGTGGAGCGTAGCCCCATTCGGCTTCGGGTTCCCAGGTTTCCTTCCACCGCTCGACTTGGGCCGGAACCGATGTCAGCCCTTCGTCGAACGCGCGCTCGGCCAGGGAGAGGTAGACTTCGCGTTCCTGCGCGGCCGCACCACACGGTAGCGTGGTGCCGCTCAACGCCAGAAAAGCCAGTACCGCTCCGGCCCTCGCACCGCGGACTTGAACTAGTACTCTCATCATTCGGGTCTCACGTATTCGAAGTTCGAGTCCCAACCTTCTCTTTGGCGGATTGCTCACAGCAAACTCCCCAACACATCGGCCAGACGGTCAACCTCTTCCTCGGAATTGAACACGTGGGTGGATGCACGCACCGCGGCGAGACCCGCCTCGCCGACCGGGCGCAGTCGAAAACCGTGCTCCCGCCTCAAGCGGTTGACCCACTCCCACGGATCGCCGCCGGCAGCCGGCAGGCGCAACGTCAGGATCGCGGCAGCGGCTTCGGCGGGAGTCAGGACTTCCACGCCATCGAGTGCGGAGAGCCCTTCTCTCAGCCGACGTGCCAGTTGCGCGCCGCGCGCAGCTACGGTCTCCATCCCGATCGTTGTCAGGAAGTCGAACGCCGCACCCAGCCCCAGCACCAGCGGTGTATTACGCGTGCCGTACTCCGACGCGGACGCCGGGCGCAGGCGCTCGAACACGCCGGCGGCCAAGTCGAAGCGCGAATCGGCGTAGGCGCCCGCGAAGGGCGGATTCCAGTGGTCCAGTTGCTCGTCGCGAACGTATAGCACCCCCGTGCCCTTAGGGCCGAGCAGCCATTTGTGACCCGACGCGACGTAGAAATCGCAGCCAAGCGTCTGGAGATCGACGGGAATCTGACCGATCGCTTGCGCGCCATCGATCACGCAGACGATCCCCAACTCCCGGCAGATGTCCGAGATCTCGCGGACGGGCATGACGAGGCCGGTCGTACAGGTGATGTGACTCACCATGACGACGCGGGTGCGGGTCGTCAGCGCGTCGCGCAATCGCTGAAGCGAATCATCTCCGCCCGACCCGGGCTCGACAGTGCGAATCTCGATCGGCGTCTCCTCTCGAACCGCGAACCATGGCATCGCGCCGCCGGGATGCTCGTGCGTGGTCATCACGACTTCGTCGCCGTCTCGCAGCTCCAAGCCGCGCGCGACGAGGTTCATCCCCTCGGTGGCGTTGCGAGTGAACGCCAGCTCGCTCTCGCGGCATGCCAGAAACTCGCATGCACGATCGCGAACTTCGTCACGCAGTCCGTGGCCGCTCTCGCAGCGTCGCTCCAGTTCGCGCCAGGCCTTGTCGAACGCCGCGATCACCGGGCGCGGCGACGGGCCCAGACCACCCGTGTTCAAATAGACGTATCCCGGCTCGAGCAGGAATTGGTCGCGCACGCTTCGCCAGCGTTCCAGCTCGCTCGCCGCCGATCCCCAAGCTTCGGCAAACGGCGCCGCCTCCGAGCCGGAGTCGGGCTGCCGACACGCCGTCGAGCCCGCCGCCGCGGCCGCCGCTCCGGCCAGGCACTGCTGCAGAAAACGCCGACGGCTACTGCCGGCGTCATTCATCGGTCACCTCCATCCGTGCTTTCGACGGCCCGTTGCGGCAGCCGCAGGCTCAGGCGCCGAGCCCAGCCATTTGCCACAACAAGAACAGAATCAGAATCACGACCAACCAGCTGCCGCCGAAGCCGATCACGTCCTGCCGCCCGGGCTTCATGATTTCCCAGTTCGAGCCGGGCCATATCTTGCGCGGCTCGTAGTTCTCCGGATGCAGCGCAGCATGCTCCACCGCCACCTCATCTTCGTCCGGCGTCGCCTGCACCGGCGTGTGCAGCTTCCCGTAGAAGCGGTCCAGACGGCGCCTGTCCACCGGTCGCGTGAAGGGGCTGAGCAAGAAGAGCAGCAGGAACGGGAACAGCGCGTCGAAGAAGAAACGCGTCGCGACCAGCCGCGCCTTGGACCAACCCGAGAAGTCGATCCCCAACCAGCTCAGGGCCCAGATTTCGGCGTGGAAGCGGCCGCGTCCCTCCAGCGGCGATTCGGGATCGTCCGGATCCGTCCGCACCACGTTCTCGAAGAAGATCCCGGTCGCCTCGACCCGGTGTGTCTTGCGAATGCTCTCGCCAATTTCCCGCGCCCTGCCCGCCTCGACATCCTCTTGCAGCGCCCCCGTCACCACGATCACTTCGCGGGACGTCGTCTGCGCTATCAGGCCCGGCTGAGTGCGCACGGCGGGGATCATCGGGAAGACGTTCGGAATGATCGCATACAACGTGAAGCAGATCGCGAACTGTGCGATCACAGCGGCCTTCGTCAGTCGGCGCCAAATGAAGCCCAGCCAGATCGCGGCTCCGAACACCGCCGGCAGCGAGATGAAGTACTTGAACAGGTGGAGCAAATTGTCGGCATAGAGCGCGGTCACGATGCCGCCCAGCAACACGACCGCGATCACGGCGCGCCCGGTGTCTATGTAGTGCCGCTCGGTGCGCCCCGGCCGCCACGGCAAATACAGGTTCCGCACGAACAGCGCCGAGTTGGTCACCGCCTGAGCATCGAGCGACGACATGTTGGCGGCCAGCACGCCGGCGAGCATGAGCCCGATGGCACCGGGGAACAGCAGGCTCCGGGTCATCAAGCCCCAGATTTGATCCGGATCATCGAGCGCGCCGCCGTAGAGCCCGATCGCGATGAGACCCGCCAATGCCCAGAAGAGCATGATGAAGCGCTTGAAGAACATGCCCCCCAAGATGCCGATCCGGGCAGTCATCTCGTCGCGGGCAGAACCGGCCGTCGGCATCCCCGGTGCCGCGGCGATGATCGACACCAGGTTCGCGATGATCATGGCCAGGATGGTGTACCAGGCGTACTCGCTGGTGGCGGCCGACCCGAAGAGCGCGAACATGTAGTCCGGCACTCGCGCGTGCAGCCCTTCGAACCCACCCAACTCGCTCAAACCGATGGGGATCAACATCAGCGAGAAGGTGATGATCAACACGCCCTGGATGGCGTCCGAGATGGCCGCGGCGGTGAAGCCGCCCAGCATGGTGTAGATGGCGATGATCAGCGCGTACGCGATGTAGAAGACCAGCGGATTGGTGTACGAAACGAGTCCACGCAACTCACCGCGCTTGGCCCGCTCGTGCAACTCTTCGTATCGGGTCAACTCGGTCGCGGTCAGCCCCTCGGCCATGCGCGACTGAAGCTCGCGGTATTCGCGGAACCCCGCGACCGCCGCCGCCTCTTCAGCCGTGTACGCGCTTTCGGCCTTCGGGGTCAGCGCCATCATGGTCTTGCCGGCGACCATGTAGCTCGCGCCGCCCCCGATCAGCGCCATCACCAAAGTGAACGCCGCAAAGGCCCCGCCCAAGAACTTGCTGTCGAAGCGCTCGTCCAGAAGATCGCCGGTCGTTATCAGGCGCGAACGCCTGAACCACGCCGCGGTGAACCAGTAGAACGGGGTCAGGAAGAGAACCAGGAACTGGATCCACATCCCTCCCAGTCCCTGGCGGTATATCTCCCTCGAGACGCCGACGGCCTGGTTGGAGTCGGTGGCGTGGCCAAAATGGAGGAAGAACTGGTAGAGCTTCCCGAGCTTGCGTCCCGCCAGGTAGAAGTCGGTCTGGCTCTTCATCCGGCGACCGACCCAGCGGCCGATCCAGATGACCACCACCACGTAGACGCCGACTATGGCGACATCAACCACGTGGAGCCCGAACAGGTACACGCTACCTCACCCGCTCGCAGGCCGCGAAGAACGCGTAGACGTTCTCCGGAAGCGCGCCCGGCCCGAACTCACACTGGGCGATGAAACCGCCTTGGCGATGGAAGGCCGCCTGCAGCCTTCGCGCGGCCCCGGCGATCTGTGCGGTGCTGGCTCGCGGCAACAACTGTTGTCGATCTAGCTCGCCCCAGAACGTCAGTTCGCCGCCGAATCGCCTGCCTAGATCCTCGACATCCATGCAGAACACCTGAGCGTTCAGCGCGTCCAGACCGATTTCGATCAGGTCCGGGATGATTTCCGTGATATGCCCGTCGGAATGCATGAAGGCGTACTTGCCGTGTTCGTGCGCGATCGAGATGTAGTCTGCGTAAAGGGGCTTGAACAGCTGGCGCCACAGATCCGGCGCGATCAACAGCGCCTGCTGGCTGCCCCAGTCGTCCATGAACGTCAGGGCATCGACCTCCGTATCGGCCCAGATCCTCAGCTCCTCTTTGTAGAACGCGTGCAAGCGTTCCAGGAACGCGCGCAGCGCCGCCGATGGGTGGCTGATGTCCAGGTACAGGTTCTCCGGACCGCGCAGGAACTGCAGCCGCTCGAACGGCCGCGGGCAGGTACCCGCTAGGACGAAGCGATCGGTGTTCATGCAGAATTCCGCGATCTGCCCGGCGTCGATCGCGAGTCGTTCTCGCGGGAAGCGAACGTGGTCCGTGTCGGACCAATCGGTCACCAGCGGTTGCTTGACCTGGCCGATAATCCCTTCCTGCAGATTCTGAAAGGTGCAGCCCCACGCATCGACGAAGGTGCCCACCGTGTGGGCGTTGCCGCCGCCCGGCACAGGCTCGCTGCAGAAGATTGGGATCACAACGATGTCCGACGGGAAGTCGCGCCCCAGGCGATCGACCTCCTGCGGGTACCTCTTTGCCGCCCAGGGCAGTAGCCACATCTGGCGCGGAAGGCGAGCCGGGCCCCGGAACTCCAACGTCTGCTTGACCAGTTCTCGCGGAGTGACAGTCTCGGATACAGGCCGATCGGGAGCGGCCCTTGGCGACGTGACCTGCTCGGACAGGCGGGGACCTTCTGACGCTGCCGTACGCGAGGCGTGCTGCTCGACCGGCCCCGCTTCTTCCATTACGAGTCCTTGGGCTGCGCTGACCGCTTGCGCGGCCGTGGCGGCGTACGCGTCCGCGCCGATCTCGGCGGCGTAGGCCGCCGTCAAAGGCGCGCCGCCGACCAGCACCTTCACCCGTTCCCGTACGCCGGCGCGTGCCAACTCGTCCACCACCTCGCGCATCACGGGCATCGTAGTGGTCAGCAGGGCCGAGAGACCGACGATATCGGCGTCATGCTCTCGCGCCGCCGCAGCGAACGCGGCCGGCGTGACATCGATCCCCAGGTCGTACACCGCGAAACCGCCGCCTTCCAGCATCGCAGCGACGATGTTCTTGCCGATGTCGTGCAGGTCTCCGGCCACGGTGCCAATGACTATCCGACCCACTGGCGGCACGTCCCGTTCCGCCAACAGCGGCTTGATCAGCGCCAACGCCTCCTTCGTCGCGCGCGCGGCGAGCATCAACTCGGGGAGGAAAAAGCGCTGGTCCTCGAACCGACGGCCCGCCTCGGCCATCGCCGGGATGAGGCCGTTGTCCAGCAACCGCTCCGGTGGCACGCCCGACGCCAGAGCACGCTCGGTCAACTCTCGCGCCCGTTCCGCATTCCCTCCCAGCGCCGCGGCAGAGAGATCGGCGCTCCAATCCGCGTCGGTCATCGCTTGATCCTTCCCGTCGCCGCACCCGCCGCCAACGCCTCGACTTCGGCGACGCTTACCAGGTTGAAGTCGCCGGCGATGGTCTGCTTCAGGCACGACGCGGCGACCGCGAACTCCAGCGCTTCCTGGCTGCTCTTTTCGGCAAGCGTGGCGTAGATCAGGCCGGCGGTGAACGCATCGCCGGCACCGACACGGTCGACCAAGCGTATGCAGTAGGATGGGCCGCGGAGGAACTGGCGCCCGTCGTGCAGGCAGGCCGACCAGTTGTTCTCCGACGCCGAGAGACTTTCCCGCAGCGTGATCGCGGCCACGCGCAGGTCGAAGCGCTCGACAAGCTTGCGAGCGACATCTTCGTAGGCCGCGAAGTCCAGTTCGCCTCGCTCCACGTCCGTGTCGCCCGCCGTGATGCCGAACACGTTGGCGGCATCCTCCTCGTTGCCGATGAGCACGTCGACGTACTCCATCAGCGGCGTCATCACGCTTCCGGCGCGCTCCCGCGACCACAGCTTCGACCGGTAGTTCAGGTCGGCGCTGACGGTAAGGCCCAGCCGCTTCGCCGCTCGCACGGCCTCCAACGTCACCTTCGCCGTGCTCTCGCTCAGGGCCGGTGTAATGCCGGTCCAGTGGAACCAGGTCGCGCCGGAAAAGGCCGCCTCCCAATCGACCTCGCCCGGCCTCAGTCGCGAGATCGCCGAGTCGGCGCGGTCGTAGATGACCCGCGACGGACGCTGCGATGCGCCGTGCTCTAGGAAGT
>JBDHHL010000248.1:0-6770 GCA_039589375.1 Gemmatimonadota bacterium
GAGGCGATTCGCGGCCGCAGGTCGAAGAAGGTGAAGAGGTCGCGCAGATAGAGGCTCTGCTCGTATACCTGCGACACCGATAGCAGTATCCCCTGGATCAGCCCCTGGCTCTGGCGGAACGAGCCGGCGAGGAAGGTGAGCACTCCGATGGTGAAGACGCCGGCTGGGGACTGGTAGCCGATGACGGTCAGATAGATGATGATGCCGTAGGCCCCGTAGAGGCCGAGGGCGGCGATCAGCGCCAGCCCCGTCGACACAAGGCTGCGCCTGACCGCCAGCTTGCGGTTCTCTTCGTAGAAATCGTGAGCCAGCCTGGCGTAGCGATCGACGAGGAACCCAGACAAGCCGAACAGCTTGGTCTCCTTCGCCGTCTGGTCGCTGGCCCCGACGAAGCGCAGGTAGTCCAGCATGCGGCGCTCCGGCGTCCAGCGATACAGCAGCGAGTACTCCAGCGAGGCGAAACGGGTTTCGCCCAGGAACGAGGGAACCACGGCGACCGCTAACAGGATCAGCAGCCACGGCACGTATACCAACAGCGCGACGGTGAGCGTGGTCAGCGTGATCACGTCTTGCAGCATCTTGAGCAACATGGCCAGCAGACCGATGCGGCGGACAGTGGAGCGGCGGGCACGCTCCAAGTGATCGTACGTGCCGGGATCCTCGAACTGCGCCAAGTCGAGCGTCGAAGCGTGCTGCATCAGCCGAACGCTGACGTTGTTGGAGAACAGGTCGCCAAGCAGGCTCTCGAGCAATGCCGACAGGCGAGCCAGCGTCTCGCCGCCCACCGTGATGAGCAACTCCAACGCGACCAGCATGGCCAGGTTACGCCAGGCGACGGGGGCACCGGACGTCATCGCGGCGATCCCGGCGACGACACCATCGATGATCAGCTTGCCGACCCAGAGTTGCGCCACGGGAACGAACGACCGCACGATGCGCAGCAGGATGATCCCGACGGTGTAGCGGGGTTCGGTCTCGTACACCAGCTTCATGAGTGCCGGCGCATAACGGAGCGCGGCCACGCGCTCGCGCCAGCCGGGCGACGCTTCCTGTGAGCCCGGCGATTGACCGCTTCCGCGTCCGTGTGTTGTCGCTACCCCAAGAGTATGCATGGCGATTTCACGATTCCATCAAGCTAATCAGTGAGGTCAACGACTTCCATGCGACGGTGCCACCGCCTGTGCCCTCGCGATCGCAGCCGAAAAAAAGCGGGGCGGCCCTAAAGCCACCCCGCGAAGTTGAGGAGCCGGACCGGCTCGGTCAGCGCTGCGGCATTGTCAGCGGCTCCTTCGCCTCCAGGAAGGCGATGTCCGCCGACTGGACCTGGCTGCGGAAGTTCGCCACGTCTTCAGCGAAGACGCGGTTCATTTCGGAGAGCATCTCCTGCAACATCGCTTCCGCCTGCTGCAAGCCAATCTCCTGGGCCTGCGTCGGTGCGTCCCAGGACGAGGTCATCGAGCCGGCCGCCCGACCGAGCAGCCGGGATACGTTGTCCGTCCGGGGAACGCGCTGGCCGCCGCTGCCCGGAGGCGACCAGAACTTCTTCTCCAGGTCGGTCAGCGTCTCGTTGAGGCTGCGGCCTGCCCGCATCAGCTCGTCGCCCCTCTCGAGCCGCTCGAGGATAGCTTCGACCTGGCCCCGCGTGTCGCGGATGCGTTCGACCGCGTCGGCCACCACTTCCCCTAGCGCCCCCGCGTACATGACGGCCGCGAGCTTCTCTTCCCGCTCGCTGAGCGGGATGTCGTAGCGGGGATCGGCCAGCACGTTCACCGAGCCGGTAGCCTCGTGTTCGCCGTATTTGACCTTCACGCCGTAGGTGCCGGGCAGCACCTCCGGGCCGCTGGGCTGGAAGCCGCCGAACTGCCGCTGCTGCTGCTGCCCGCCGGCGCTCGGGCGCCTGAATCCGTCACGCCGCAGGTTCCAGGCTACGCGGTTCACCCCCTGAGTCGCCCGCCCCCTGAAGGTGCGGATGACCTCGCCGTCCGCGTCGCTGATCTCGATCGATAGCTGCGGCCCGCGCTGTCCTTGCCCGGGCCCACCCGGCCTTCTCTGCGCCGACGGCGGCCCCTGCCCAAACCCTTCCGGCTGAGGCTGGGCCTCGCTGGGATGCGGCAGCCCTTCGACGTTCAGCGAGAACGTGATCATCGCACCGTACGACCGGTTTTCGCCCCGGAACTCGCCATGACCCGGCGAGCCTTCGCCGGCAGACTGGCTACCCCTGTACTGGATGGCGTCGGGAATCTCGAACAGGTGGATCGGTTCGGCCATCGTCTCGGCCGAGATCGTTCGCAGCGGGCGGATGTCGTCGATGATGAACACCGACCGTCCATGCGTGCCGATCACCAGGTCATGCTCGCGCGGGTGCACTACCAGCGCCATCGCCGACGCCGTCGGGAACCCGTGCTCCCACTTCATCCAACTCTGACCGCGATTCAGACTCACGTACAGACCGAACTCGGTACCCAGGAACAGCAAGTCCTCCTTCACCGGGTCCTGCTCGACGGCCAGCGCGTAGCCCCAGATGTCGTCGGTCACGATGCTGCGCCAACGCCTGCCGTACTCGGTCACCTCGAACGCGTAAGGTGTGAAGTCGCCGCGCCGGTGGTTGTCGAACACGACGTACGCGCTTCCGGCGTCATACTTCGACGGCTCGATGTGCGGCACCCAAGTGTTGGCCGGAACGTCACGGGCCCGCTCCTCCAGGCTGGTCCATGTCGCGCCTCCATCCTGCGTGACGTGCACGCGCCCGTCGTCGGTGCCGACCCAAATCACGCCCTGCAGTACCGCGCTCGGTGCGATCGTCATGATCGACGTGAAGTTCTCGGCCCCGGTCACATCGAACGTCAGCCCACCGCTCTCTCGCTGCTTCTGCCACTCGGGATTGTTCGTCGTCAGGTCGGGGCTGATGATCTCCCACGTGTCACCCATATCGGTCGACTTGTGGACGAACTGGCTGCCGTAGTAGACCGTGCTCGGGTCGTACGGATCGATGGCGATCCCCGCGTTCCAGTTGAAGCGCAGCTCGACGCCGTCCGGGTGCGCCGGACGGATGTCCTTCGACTGGCCGTTGTGCAGGTTCCAACGCCTAAGGTTCCCACCCTGGCTCATGCCGTAGCCGACCTTCGCATCGGTCGGGACTGCAAGCGTGGCGAAACCGTCGCCGCCGCCGACGCGCGTCCAGTGGTGATTGCGAATCCCGCCGCCTGACCAAATCGAGCTGGGCCCGCGCCACGAGCCGTTGTCCTGCAGACCGCCGAGCACGTTGTACGGCGTCTCCATGTCCACGTTGACATGGTAGTACTGGCCGAGCGGCATGTTGGTCACGAAACGCCACGTCGTGCCTCGATCGTAGCTGATGTACACGCCGCCGTCGTTACCCTCGATGATGTGGCGCGGATCGTTCGGGTTGATCCACATCGCGTGATGGTCGGAGTGGACCCCGCCGCGGATCAGCACCTCGAAGCTGTTGCCCCCATCCGTCGACAAGCTCACTCGCGAATAGAGGCTGTAGATGCGGTTCGGGTCCTGCGGATCGACCCGCAGATCGTAATAGTAGAAGGGACGGTTACCGATCGAGCCCTCCGACTCGATTTTGCTCCAGGTGTAGCCGCCGTCCTCAGACTTGTACAGCGCGTTCTCGCTCGCCTCGGTCAACGCGTAGACGATGTTCGGGTCCGAAGGTGCGATCGCCAGACCGACACGTCCAATCTCGCCTTCGGGCAGTCCGTCCTCGGCGGTCAGCTTCTTCCAGTTGCGGCCGCCGTCCACCGTCAGATAGAGGCCGGAGCCGGGGCCGCCGGAGCGGAAGAACCATGGCCAACGCTGGTAGTCCCACAACGCCACGATCAGCTTGTTCGGGTTCGTCGGATCCATCTCCATGTCGCCGACGCCCGTGTTCTCGTTCACGTACAGGATCTTCTGCCAGGTGGCACCGCCGTCCTCGGTCTTGAAGACGCCGCGATCCCGATGCGGCTTCCACATCGAGCCCAGGGCACCCACGTAGGCGATGTCCGGGTTCGACGGGTGCAGCGCGATTCGGTGGATCCGTTCCGTGTTCTCGAGGCCCAGGTGAGTCCAGGTGCGGCCACCGTCCATCGACTTGAAAACGCCCCAGCCGGTGCCCGACACGCTGTTGCGCGGGTTCCCTTCGCCCGTCCCCACCCAGACGATGTCCGGGCTGGCCTGGAATACCGAGACGGCGCCGATCGCGTGAACCGGCTGGTCATCGAAGATCGGGTCGAAAGTCATGCCTCCGTTCACCGATTTCCAGACGCCGCCGGTGGCGGTACCCACATAGATGATGTTGGGGTTCGAGATCACGGCATCGACGTCTGCGATCCGGCCGCTCATGTTGGCCGGCCCGATCGAGCGGGCCTTCATACCGGCGAGCAGTTCGGGATCAACCTGCGCGTGGAGCGGCACGGCCTGTAAGGCTACTACTAGCAGGGCCGCGCCCACGGGGATCAGGCGGCGGAGCATGGTCAGCCTCCAGCGTTTGAGATACGGGTTTGGTTGGGCGCACTCAAACTAGGGTCCGGCGCGCGCGTCGGCCAGCGGAGCCGGCAGCGTGTTTGGAAGGCCTATTTCACTGCGGCGACTGCCCTCGAGCGCCCGGTATGCGTCTACCCGAAATGGCTGGCCCGTCTACTTGCGCGATCACGGCTGCTGGGTTCTCAAGAGAACCGAGGGATGGGTCATGTCGAAGTAGACCAGCGCGTCGAACTGTTCGGTAATGACGGTCGGATAGAACGCGTATTCCAGCGCCATGGCGCCTATGGAGCGAAAGTCGAGTGACTTCGTCAACCAGCCCGAAACTTCCGAGCCCTCTTCCGCGAGACGCAGATCGAGCACCAGACGCGGCAGCCCCGTCAGGTGCATCGCCCACTCGACGCTGCCCGCCTCCGACGGCGACGTGCTATACGTACCGAGGCCCTGATCGCCGACAGCCGAGTACTGGCCCTCGTGGAAAGCGAACCCGAACACGACCATCTCGTCTCCGTGCCGCTCGCCCAGAGCGGTGCCCATCGATCGATAACGGGCGCCGCCCCTGTTCACGTGGCCATTGTGCGCCCAGAGCACGATCTTCGTCTCCGGCGGCGTGTGCGCCAGGATCCAATCCACGTTGTCGGCCATGCTCTCGTCGCGCGACGGCCCGCCCCCGAAAGTCTGGCCGCCCTGCAGCACGATCCGCGCGTTCTGGATCGCCCAATCGACCTCGAGCAACTCGAACCGTTCAAGATAGGACTCTCGATTCTGCTGCAGGTGCTCGACCACGGGTTCGGCGGCCTCGCGCCACGAGGCGTAGGCCGCCGTGCTCTGTTGGCCTTGAGCGCTGCGGATCGTTGTGAGCGCCTCTGATACCGTTTCGTAGGCCTGCTCGACGGAGCTCGAGTACGCCGGTTCGGCGCGCGCGACGAAGCTTCGCACGCTGTCCATCGCCACCGTTGGGGTCTGCATGTCGAAACCCCAAAACTCGATGCGCCCCTCACCCGAAGCGTTGAACTCGCGCATCCACTCGATCATGTCGAGCACTTCTTGGGTGTTCCACGTCCAGAAGTACATCCCCGCCAGCGCCTCTTTCGGATCGCCCATGCCGGTCAGCACGTAGCGGTTCACACGACGCGCTTCCGGCATGTTGGCCTCTATCGCGAACACGGTGAAGCCCATCTCTCCGGCAAGGAACTCGGTGATGCGGTGTTTCATCTTGAAGAACTCGGCGGTGCCGTGCGTCCCCTCGCCAAGCGACACGATCCGCGCGTCTCCGATGATCGCCTTCAGCTCCATCAGGTCGTCGACGCCGCCTCCCGGCTCGGCGGTACGAAAGGCGATCGCGTTATCACGCACCCACGCCAGCTGCCTGTCGGACGGTACCAAAGCCTCCGGCGGCAGTTGCGAGTAGACTTCCCCGTCCAGTTCCACCCGCAGCGCATCGAACCATGCCGTCCCGCCCGCGGGCATCAGGGCGCCGAAGTTGATGTTGCGTACCGCGGTGTCGACGTCTAGCTCGATCTCGTAGCGAGTCCAGGGCGTGGTTCCGCTGGGTCCACGGTCCGCCATGTTGTCGAAGGCCAGCATTCCGCTATCCCCGTCCACTCGCCACCAAAGACCAGCGTACCCGTTCGAAACACCTTCGGTCTTGATATAGCCGGAGTAGCGGACCCGCTTTCCCGCAGCATCCTCGATTGGGAAGGTCGACGTCGCCACACCGAAACCGCTCTCGCCGACCCGAGTGATGCGGAGGCTCGTACTACCGGAATAGGCGACCGTGCTGTCCAGCGTGACCTCGAATCCCTGGCCGCCCAGGTACCAGCCCCGCGCGCCGCGGCCCGCCGCGTACTCGAAGTCGAGGTTGAGGAACTGTTGCGCCCGAGCTTCTGCCGAGACGCCGACGACCAGGACGGTTGCCAAGACGTTCAGATACCTCATCGAGATCCTCCTTGTGCGGTCGCACCACCGCTTGGGCCCGGCGAGTTGCGGTCCCGCGTCGTTCTGAGTCTTCGGAGGCCGTTCTCTAGATGCAAGCTGAGGCACGCTACAACACCCGTGTGCACGGGTGTGTCGCGCGGCACGCGGTACAGCATCGCAGCGGACCATCGATTCGCCGACTCTTGGAGCCGAAGAACTCTCCTCCTAGCTTTCAGTCAGGTCAACAACCACAAGAGCCCGTGAATGCGGTTAGGAAGGAGCGCCACATGTCCGCTCTCGCTAAATCAACACTCGCCACCCGATTCCTAGCGCTGGCCGCCGTAACGCTCTCCGGCTGCGCTGCT
>JBDHHL010000249.1:0-11756 GCA_039589375.1 Gemmatimonadota bacterium
TGAGCAAACGCTGGTACGCTGCTCGACTCTTCGCTACCATCCCTCAATAGGCAAGTTCCTGCTCAGCATCGCGTCCGAAAGCTCGCTGCCCGGAGCCTGATCCGGACGTCGGTGGCGGCCACTCTGTCCACCGGCACAGAGTCGTGGGAATGACATGTCCGACGAAGTGGTTCCAGACGCGGTGATCCAAGTCAAGACTCTGTTCTTCGCGGCCTACCGCGACATGGTGGGGGCGGAGGAACTGGATATCGAGCTACCACAAGGCGCGACCCTGCGCGACGTGGTACGGGCGGTTCGTGCGAGGCCGGGGGGCGATGCTTTGCCCTCAAACCCGGCGCTGGCAGTCAACCGGGAATACGCGTCGTCAAACAGAGTGCTGGAAAACGGCGACGAGGTGGCGTTCATTCCGCCGGTGGCGGGAGGTTAAGTGTACTGCCGGATCACGGCCGCGCCGATCGATGCTGCCGAGCTCGTCCAGCGAGTGCGAGCGAACGAGGACGGGGCCGTACTCCTGTTTATGGGCGTAGTCCGCAACCACCACGCGGGACGAGCGGTGGTCGGCCTCACCTACGACGCCTACAAGGAGATGGCCACCGAGAAACTGGAGGGAATCTGCGAGGACGTGAGCTCGCAGTTCGAGGTCGGCGACATTGCCGTCGTCCACCGGGTCGGCGAGCTGGCGATCGGCGAGGTGAGCGTGGCCATCGCCGTCGCGGCGCCGCACCGAGATGCCGCGTACAAAGCGTCGCGTCAGCTGATCGAACGCCTCAAGCGGGAGGTCCCGATCTGGAAGCGGGAGCGCTACGCGAATGGCGGCGAGGCGTGGCAGGAAGGTGTCACCCCGCAGGCTCCCGAGACGGACTGAGGTCGGGAACGCTCACCGCGATCTTCGGCCCCGCCAATATCTTGCCCGGGCACGGTCCACGCTTTACGTTGCAGCGCGAAGGCCATTCAATCACTAGCCCCATCAGTCGCTAAACCCGCAGCTGTTCGGCGGGCGACCTGACGTCCTTTTGTTCGCCGGAATACTCGTGCGCCGAAGGGTTGCTTCCGAACCGAGGCGGGGAGAACGGGAGTGCCGTATGCTGAACAAAATCACGGTAGTCGGTGCAGGACATGTCGGTGAAACGCAGGCACTGCGACTGGCCGAGGCGCAGCTTGCCCGCGAAGTCGTGATCGTCGACATCCTGGAGGGGATTCCCCAAGGAAAAGCCCTCGATCTGTTCGAATCGGGCCCCGTAGTGGGCTTTGACACGCAGGTCACCGGCACGAACGGCTACGACGAAGCCGCTGGCAGCGACATCGTCGTCATCACAGCTGGCATACCACGCAAACCGGGGATGAGCCGCGACGACCTTCTGGCCACGAACGCTAAGATCGTCCGCAGCGTCTCGGAGGAAGTGAAGAAGGGGTGTCCCGATGCCATCGTCATCATGGTCTCCAACCCGTTGGACGTGATGACGTACGTGGCCAAGGAAACCACAGGGTTCCCTGCCAATCGAGTCTTCGGCATGGCCGGCATTCTGGACACAGCTCGTTTTCGCACGTTCATCGCCGAGAAGGCCGGCGTGAGCGTCGAAGACATCCAGGCCCTGGTACTGGGTGGGCACGGCGACACGATGGTGCCGCTGGTCAGCTACACCACCATCGCCGGGATCCCGCTGACCCAGTTCCTGGATAGCGAGACGATCGACGCTCTGATCGACCGTACTCGCAAGGGCGGAGCCGAGATCGTCGCCTACCTCAAAGAGGGAAGCGCTTACTACGCACCGTCGGCTGCGGCGACTCAGATGGTAGAGGCGATCGCACTGGATAAGAAGCGCATTCTGCCTTGTGCCGCCTGGATGGAAGGGCAGTACGGCATCAGCGACACGTATCTGGGAGTGCCGTGCAAGCTGGGTCGCGGCGGCGTGGAACAGATCGTCGAGGTCGAGATGACCGCTGACGAGCAGGCCGCGCTGGCGACGTCAGCCGATCACGTACGTGGCACGATAGCCAAGCTCAAGGAGCTCATGTAGCTAAGGAGATGGGCGCGGGTCAGTGCGACCGCGCCCTATCTAAGCAGAATTGCCGGCGACTGATCGACCAGCGAAGAGGGTCGCTTGGGCCGACGCGGGCAACGGCTTAGATGCGCCCCTATACGAAGCCCGGGTGATAGGCTGTCTTAGGATGCTGACCTAACAGCCTGTCACCTATTGTTTTATGGCTGTTCGTCTAACACGAAATCGAGACGTGGGCTCGTAGCTCGGGTCGGGACAATAGCGTGGACTATTTCTCCTTTCTTCTCCAATGGTTCAACTGGCCTTACCTGGCCGCCTTCCTCATAGGAGTCGCCTCCGTAGTACGCCCCGCGAGCGTCCGCCCTCTCGGAACGGCTGTAGCCCGGTGGCTCAGGCTCGGTCGCGTCCCCGGCCATGTGATCGCCCGGGTCTTCGGCTTCGCCCTCGGAATCATAGGGCTGACCGTCAACGGAGGGCTTCACGACTACTGGCCGCAGGCACAGGAGCGCGGCTTTCTGCCCGGGCTGATAGTCAGCTTGCTGGTTGCCACGCTGGTCACCCGTTGGGTCGGGCGGATATTCGAGCGGCACTTTCCCGAAATCAGAGCGATCGGATGGGGGTCTCCCGAACTCAGCGGACAAGAGGGTCGGGTGGTGAGCCGCGTGGTGAGCCCGGAGTACCCGGCCGGCCGTGCTCAAGTGATGGGCGAGGACGAGACCCTTCACATGGTGCTGTGCAAGACGAGGCAGGGCGAGATTCCGTACGGGGCAGCGGTCGTGCTAGGGGAGTACGATGCTGGGGATGGCCGGTACTTCGCTGTCGAAGTCGGCGTGGAGGAGGAGGCGATCGCGCCGGAGGGCACTACAGCGAGGGAGACCGAGGGTGAGTGAAGCGCGATTCTCCCGTGCAAGGCCGCCGGTCTGTGGGTTGGTGGCTATGGTGCTCCTTGCCGGGTGCAAGGTCGGGGATTCCGAGACGGCGCTCGAGGCGATCAACGCTCACGCCTTCGATGCCCGTCTGCAGTTCCTGTCCAGCGACCTGTTGGAGGGACGTGCCCCGGGAACGCGTGGTGCTCGGCTTGCGGCCGACTACATCGCCACCCAATTCGCGCAGGCCGGCCTCCAACCGGCCGCGGACGGTTCGAGCTATTTCCAGCCGGTTCCCCTCGTTGCCAGGTTGCCCGATCCGCGCCTCTCGTTCCGTGCTTCGGGTGGGGCATCTCTTACCCCGGCCTATGGAACCGAGTTCGTGGCGTGGTCGCAGGACACGGCAGTCGCGACGAGCCTGGACGGAGAGCTCGTCTTCGCTGGCTACGGAATAACGGCTCCCGAGTACGGCTGGGACGACTACGAGGACCAAAATGTCCGTGGCAAGGTGCTTCTCGTTCTGGCCGGTGATCCGGGCCGTTACGTCGGCGGCCGCTTCCGCGGGGACACGGCGACACGCTACGGCCTAGCGTCCTACAAGTTGGAAGCCGCATCGCAGCAGGGTGCCGTAGGGGTTCTGCTGGTTCACGATCCCGAGTTCGGCCACGATTGGAGCGCGATACGAAACGTGAGGAGCGGCGAGCAGCTAGAGCTCGAGGGCGGCGCGGTGCCTGAGGGTCTAGCGTTTGGAGCGTGGGTGACGACCTCGGTGGCCAGGCAGGTCGCGGCGATGGCCGGCCTGGATTTCGAGACGCTGCTCGAAACGGCTCGAGACGAGAGGTACAGCCCGATCGAGGCCGGGGTGACGGTCTCGGCATCGGTGACGAGCCAAACGCGCCGCTTCTCGGGCGCGAACGTGGCGGGACTGCTCCCCGGCAGCCACCCGGAGCTCGCCGGCGAGTTCGTCGTCTTCACCGCGCACTACGATCACCTGGGCATCGGCGAGCCGCTGGACGTCGACTCGATTTACAACGGCGCCTACGACAACGCGTCGGGTACAGCGCTGTTGCTGTGTCTGGCTGAGGCGTTCGGCAGAATGGACCGCCCTCCGGCGCGCTCGATCCTCTTCCTCGCGGTGACAGCCAAAGAGGCAGGTCTACTCGGGTCGAAGTACTTCGTCGAGAACCCCTTGGTGCCACTGAACCGCACCTTGGCTAACGTCAACCTCGATGGGGTCAACTTGTGGGGCCCCACAGAGGACGTCGTGATCATCAGGGCTGATGACTCCGACACATGGGACGCGGCGCTTTTTGCGGCATCCGATGAGGACCTGCGGCTGGAGCGCGGCTGGCCCCCACTCTGGGAGGCTGCATACCGATCCGACCACTTCAGCTTTCTCGAGGCAGGAGTGCCAGCCGTTCTGCTGGCGCACGGCCTGGACTACGTCGGCCGCATGCCGGGGTGGGGAAGTCAGATGCTGGAGCACTACTCGCGGACCTTGTACCACAAACCGGGAGACGAGTACCAACCGGGCCTCGATTTTCGGGGAGCCGTTCAGCAGGGTCGAGTGGCCTTCCGGCTCGGGCTACGCCTGGCGACTAGACGGGCACGGCCCCTGCGCTGACGGCGCTATATCCTCGGGAGAGTCACGCCGGTCTGCTTTTGGTACTTCCCCTTACGGTCTCCGTAGCTGACCTCGCAGATCTCGTCCGATTCGAAAAAGAGCACCTGCGATATACCCTCGCCTGCATAGATCTTCGCCGGCAGCGGTGTCGTGTTCGAGATTTCCAGCGTCACGTGGCCTTCCCACTCCGGTTCGAAGGGCGTGACGTTGGTGATGATCCCGCAGCGAGCATAGGTCGACTTGCCGACGCAGATGGTCATGACGTTCCGGGGGATCCGGAAGTACTCCACCGAAGTCGCCAACGCGAAGGAGTTGGGCGGGATGATACAGACGTCGCCGTCGAACTCCACGAAGGACCGTTCGTCGAACTGCTTGGGGTCGACGACGGCGCTATTGACGTTCGTGAAGATCCGGAACTGCGGAGCGACCCGCATGTCGTACCCGTACGAGCTGAGCCCGAACGAGATTACGCCCTCCCGAACCTGTTTCTCTTCGAAGGGCTCGATCATCCCTTAGCGCCATCTGTCGTATCCAGCGGTCGCTTTTAATGCTCATTCACACTCCGGGTAGCGGTTCCTGGTGAGCCCGTAGGGTGGGTCGCGGCAATATATCCGGGGCCCATGGCCGATCAAGGCGGTTACTCGCTTGACAGGGTTAGGGGCGGTGTTATTATGCTGCGCGATTTCGTGAACATTCTCACGTGTCGAGGGGATGATCGGCGATGTTGAGGGAATACGTACCTATCCTGATGATCTTCGCTTTGAGCTTGGGCGCAGCTGTCGTCATGGTGCTCGGCTCGCATATCCTCAGCAATCGCCGCCCGACACCTGTCAAAGCCCAGCCCTACGAATCCGGCATCCCCGCTCTGGGGGACACGCGGGAGCGGTTCGCCGTCAAGTACTATGTGGTGGCGATGCTGTTCTTGCTGTTCGACGTGGAAGTCGTGGTTCTGTTCACCTGGGCAATAGTCTTCAGGCAGCTTGGGTTGGGCGGTTTTATCGCGATCTCGATATTCTTGCTGCTGCTGATCGTCGGACTGGTATACGAATGGAAAAAGGGCGCTCTGGAGTGGGAACAGTGACTCCGGGGCTTGTGTTTTGGCACCGTGTCAGGGTCGTGAAGGATAGATGATGTCCAAGGCTGAGGAGAGCACGGTCAGTAACGAGCGTCGTCTGGCAGAGACCGAGATCCCGCGCAACTTCATCGTCACGCGGCTGGATGACCTGGTGAACTGGGCCAGGCGCAACAGCCTGTGGCCGATGCCTTTCGGGACGGCTTGCTGCGCCATCGAGATGATGGCCGCGGCGGCATCGAAGTACGACATCGCGCGCTACGGTATGGAGCGGATGGGCTACACGCCGCGGCAGGCGGACGTGATGATCGTTGCGGGGCGGGTCTCTTACAAGATGGCTCCAGTGATGCGCCGCATCTGGGATCAGATGCCGCAGCCCAAATGGTGTATCAGCATGGGAGCCTGCGCTTCGACTGGTGGCGTGTTCGATACCTATACGATGGCGCAGGGTATCGACACGATCGTTCCCGTCGACGTGTACGTGCCCGGGTGCCCGCCGCGGCCCGAAGGACTTCTCTACGCGCTCCTGATGATTCGGGAGAAGATAAAGGGCGAATCGATCATCGATCCGCGCGCGCGAGAGGAGAGGCCCGAGGCCGCCGGAAAGCCTAATCTCTCGCCCGAGGACGTGGAGCTTATCGCCGAGCCGTTCGGGAACTCGACGTTCCAGAACAAGATCAGCGGCCTAGAGAGCTCGTCTCCTATCCTTCGCCCCGGTGACCGTAAAGAGTAATGGAGCCTGCGGGGTAGAGCCCGCGGGCGACTGCTGATCGGCGTGTAGGCGCAGGAGTTCGCCGGCGATCGGCACGAATATGAACCACAGGTCTTTGAGATGTCGTCGAGTACGATCTCGGGTGAGCGAGACATGAACGCGGTAGAGCAGCCGGACGTCAAGGATCTCCGCTCCAGATTCGGGGACGCGATTCGCTGCGTGGAAGTCGATGCTGCCGGCGAGGCGGTGGTCTATGTCGACCCCGATCGCAACCTCGAGATCTTGGCCCACCTTCGCGACTCATGCGGCTTCGATATGCTGAAGGACGTGACCGGTCTCGACTACGGAGGAGGCCGGCCGATCCAGGTGGTGTACCAGCTCTGGTCGACAAAGGAATCGAAGCCCCTGCGCGTCAAAGCCGAATTGCCGCTCGGTCGTCCGAAGATCGACAGCGTCTACGGAATCTGGCGTGGATGCAACTGGCTGGAGCGTGAGGCCTACGACATGTTCGGCGTCAAGTTCGAGGGGCACCCGGACCTACGCCGCATGCTGATGCCGGAGAACTACGAGGAGGGCTACCCGCTTCGAAAGGACTTCCCGTTGCGGGGGCGGTTCACGCGGGCCGAGCAGACGCGGCGCGCACTGGCGCGTGATCTGGAGGACATATACAGCCTGCAGGAACTCTCCGTTGCCGAGGCCGGACGCAGCCGGACCGGGGCGGCGGAAGGCGAGCCGGGTATCAGCACGCAGAACATGATCCTCAACATCGGCCCCCAGCACCCGGCCACGCACGGAGTACTGCGGATCGTGGTCGAGCTGGACGGCGAGAAGATAGTCAAGTGTACGCCGCATATCGGGTACCTGCACAGCGGCTTCGAGAAGCTCGGCGAGTATCGGACATGGAATCAGAACATTCCGCTGACCGACCGTATGGACTACCTGGCGCCGATGATGTACAACATCGGCTGGGCCCTGGCGGTCGAGAAGCTACTGGGCATCGATGTCACGCCGCGCTGCAAGGTCATTCGCGTTATCTGCTCCGAACTGAACAGGATCCTATCTCACCTGATCTGGGTGGGTACGACGGCGATCGATATCGGCGCCTTTACACCGTTTCTCTACACGTTCCAGGAGCGTGAACGCATCTACAACCTCCACGAGGCCTATGTCGGCGCGCGGATGACCACCAGTGTGTCGAGGGTCGGCGGGATGTTGGCCGACGTGCCGCGTGGATGGCTGGACGGGGTCCGCGATTTCGTGGAGACGTTTCCCAAGACGCTGTACGAGACCGACCGACTGCTCACGCAAAACTCGATCTGGATCGGCCGTACGCAGGGGGTCGGGGTGATGGGGCCGGACGATGCCGTGAACAATGGGCTGTGCGGACCTAACCTGCGAGCTTCGGGCGTCGCGTACGACGTTCGGAAAGACAAGCCGTATCTCGATTATGAGACGTACGACTTCGATGTACCCATAGGTGAGTACGGCGACACGTACGACCGCTACCTGGTGCGGATGGAGGAGATGCAGCAATCGATCGCCATCCTCGAGCAAGCGCTGGAACGGGTGCCGGACGGGCCGATCAACGTTGACGACCCCAGAGTCATCCTTCCGCCAAAATCGGAGGTGATGGGCTCGATTGATGGGATGATCTCGCACTTCAAGCTGGTCATGGAGGGTCTGAAGGTCCCGGCCGGCGAGGTATGGTACTCGATCGAGAGCTCGAAGGGCGAGCTCGGCTTGTTCCTTGTCGCGGATGGCGGCCCGAAACCGGTACGCTGTCGCTATCGCACACCATCGTTCATGAACATGTCCAACCTGCCGGCACTGGTGGAAGGCGAACTGATCGCTGACGTCATTGCCGTCAACGCGAGCATCGACATCGTGCTCGGGGAGATCGACCGATGAGCGACGCGATGCACCCCGCCATCGTGAGCGCCCAACCGTCGCAGCGGGCGGATAGCGACCCCGACGCACCGCTCTTTGAAGGCGAGTATGAGGACCGCTTCGAGAAAGTACTGACGCGCTATCCCAACAAGCAGGCGGCGTTGCTTCCGACACTGAATCTGGCTCAGGAGGTCCGGGGGTGGCTCGCGCCGGGGACGATGGCGCGTGTAGCCGAGCTGTTGGACCTTACGCCAGCCTACGTTCGCTCGGTCGCCGGCTTCTACACGATGTTCGCGACGCGGCCCACCGGTAAGTACTTGATCCAAGTGTGTGCTGGCATCGGTTGCGATTTGTGCGGTGCAGAAGATGTGACGGAGCGACTGCTCGAGCTCACGAAGACACGCCTGGGCGAGACGTCGGAGGACGGCAAATACACCGTCGTTGAAGTGGAGTGCTTGGGCGGCTGCGGTTTCGCCACAATCGTCCAGGTGAATGACCAGGTATGCGAGAACGTGAAGGCCGAGGATGTCGAAGGCCTCTTGAAGGAGCTGGACTGAGCCATGGCGTACCCGTACGAGCACCGCCGAGAGACCCGGGTACTCTCCAAGTACTTCGGAGACTGGGACGCCGTGCGACTCGATGGTTGGATCGCGCGTGGTGGTTACAAGACGCTGAAGAAGGCGCTCAGGATGTCGCAGGACGACATCATTCAGGTCGTGAAGGACTCCGGCTTGAGGGGCCGTGGCGGTGCGGGCTTCCCGGCCGGCCTCAAGTGGAGCTTCATGCCGAAAGACGGCGACCGTCCCAACTACCTCGCCTGCAACGCGGACGAGAGCGAACCCGGTACGTTCAAGGACCGTGAGATCATGCGCTGGACGCCTCACCAGTTGATCGAGGGCATGATCATCACGTCATACGCCATCCGGGCGCAGCATGCCTACATCTACATCCGCGGCGAGTTCGTGGACGTGGTGCGTGTCCTGAACGGCGCCGTGGTCGAGGCGTACGAGCGGGGGTATCTGGGGAAGAACATCCTGGGTTCCGGCTACGATCTCGACCTGACGGTCCACCTTGGCGCGGGCGCGTACATCGCTGGTGAAGAGACGGGGCTGCTGAACTCGTTGGAGGGGCGGCGGGCGGAGCCGCGCCTCAAGCCGCCTTTCCCGGCGCAGCGCGGCGCGTTCGGGATGCCCACGACGGTGAACAACGTCGAGACGCTGGCATCGGTACCGCACATCGTCGAGAACGGAGCAGACTGGTACCGGCAGTGGGGCACGGAGAAGAGCCCGGGCACGAAGCTCTTTTCCTGTTGCGGGCATCTCAAACGGCCGGGCAACTACGAGGTCGCGCTCGACTTCAACCTCAAGGAGCTGGTCTTCGATCTGTGCGGTGGACCTCCGGACGGTCGCGAGATGCTCGCGATCATTCCGGGAGGCTCGTCGGTCCCGATCATGACAATCGACGAAATCGACTGCGATGTGAGCTACGAAGGGATCGAGGCTGCAGGGTCGTTTTTGGGCTCCGGCGGGTTGATCGCCATGGACGACTCGACGTGCATGGTCCACGCCGTCAGGAAGATGGTGGACTTCTATGCGCACGAGTCGTGCGGACAGTGCACGAACTGCCGGGAGGGTACGGCCTGGCTGGCGAGAATCCTCCGGCGCATCGAACGAGGCGAGGGCCGAGAGGAGGATATCCCCCTGCTGCTCGACATCGGCGCGAACATGGCCGGGAAGACGATCTGCCCGCTCTCGGACAGCGCTGCCGTGCCGGTTGTCAGTTCTATACAGAAATTCGAGCACGAGTACATGGCCCACATCCGCCATGGAAGCTGCACGGCGGTGCGGTGACCAGTCGCGGGTGAGAGAGGGAAGCTTCTAGATAAGCCGATGGAAAGCGAAAGCAAGCCACACGTAGACGTCACTATCGACGGCGTCCAGATATCGGTCCCACAGGGGACCACCATACTGGAGGCGGCTGGGCGCATGGGCGTGGTGATTCCGCGGTATTGCTATCATCCCGGCCTGAGCGCGCCAGCGGTTTGCCGCATGTGCCTGGTGGACGTGGAAGGCGCCCCCAAACCGGCACCGTCCTGCGTTCAGGAGGTGCAGGACGGAATGGTGGTGAGGACCGACAACGCATTGGCACGCAAAGCGCGCCGGGCGGCCATCGAGTTCCTGCTGATCAATCATCCGCTCGACTGCCCGATCTGCGACGCGGCCGGCCAGTGCCAGTTGCAGGACTACGCCTTCGAGACGGGCCAGCTCAGGACGCGGAACGTAGAACCGAAGCAAGTCCTCGGCCGCGATCATGTAACGTCCGATATCGTTTACTTCGCCGACCGCTGCGTCCTTTGCACACGATGTGTGCGCTTCATGGACGAGATCGCGGAGGAACCGGTGCTCCAGGTGATCAACCGCGGGCACAGGGGTTTCATAGACACGATGACCGACGATCTGTTCGAGCACCCGTTTTCGATGAACATCGTGGACGTTTGCCCGGTCGGGGCGTTGGTCAACGAGGATTTCCTGTTCAAAGCGCGGTCGTGGGATCTGGATCAGGCGGCGAGCATCTGTCCGGGCTGTTCGCAGGGCTGCAACATATCGCTGGGGACGAAAGAGGACACGATACTCCGCGCCAAGCCGCGGCCCAATCCCGAGGTCAACTCGTATTGGATGTGCGACCACGGCCGGAAGGTTGTGGTCAACTGGGGTGCGGGTGAGCGCATAGAAGTCCCGTTGGTCAAAGACGACGATCGCCTTGTCCCCGTGGATTGGAGCAAGGCTCTGACCGCGCTGGCCGATGCGCTGCAAGAGAAACCGGGCCGCGCGAAGGCGGTGGTGAGCGCCGGCGCCTCGAACGAGAGCCTGTACGTGTTGCGCAAGCTGATGGATCGCCTCGGCAACCAGGGTGGCCAGTTCCGGGTCGAGAGCGGATCGGAACATTCTCTGAGAGGATTCCCCAAGCTGGCGCTGCGAAAAGACCGTGCGCCAAACGTGCACGGCGCTGAACTGCTTGGCTTCAAGCGTTCGGGCGATCCGCTGGCGGCAGTCGGTGGACACAAGGGCACGTTGTTCGTGCTCGAGGAGGCACTGGATGGGGCCGCTGAAGGCTTCGGCAAGGATGCGGCTTTGTTCGTGTACATCGGTAGCATGATGAATCCGGCGGCCCGCAACGCGGACATCGTGATCCCGACGCCGACCTTTGCGGAGATGGAAGGAACGTTCACCAACTTCGAGGGCCGCGTTCAGCGTTTCGCACAGGCGCTGCGAGTTCCGGGCATGGCGCGGCCGCTCTGGATGACCGGATCGGCGGTCCTGGCTCGCCTAGGGGATGGTGAGGCGTTTCGCACGGCCGGCGCAGCGTTCGCCGCGCTTGCCCAGGAAATCACCGAATATGCGGGTCTGAGCTACGAGAGCATCGGCCTGCATGGACAGTCCATCGTGGCTGCGCGGTCGAGTGCGACTAAGGCGCGCTGAACCGCGAGATTGAAGAGACAATGGGTCCACTTTCAACGACAGCGTTCGTGATCATCGGGGCGGTGAAGGTCGTCGTGATCTTCACCTTGTGGTTGTTGGCCGTGGCCGGCGTGACC
>JBDHHL010000250.1:0-6743 GCA_039589375.1 Gemmatimonadota bacterium
TGCGATGCTCCACTTTCCGGGTCTCGGCCGCCGCGCGCGTCGCGGTCGCCGCGATTCCCGCCGCGATCAGTGTCGCTAGCCTTCTGCGCCGGGCTCAGCTCGTCGTCCGGCTTGAAGGGAGATCGCAGCCCCTTTCGCAGAGCTACCTGGAAGATCTCGATCGGTTGGTCGAAGTACGGCTCCGGCTGCCGCGCGCCCCAGGGGCTCCGCACCAGCGAGCGAAGGTTGCGGTCGGAGAGGAAGTAGATGAACTCGCCCTTCGGGTCCCAGGCTACGCTGAAGCTGTTGACTCGATCGCTGGTGAGCGGCACCGTCGTTTCTTCTTCCACGCCGTACAGCTTGATCTGCCTGAAGCTGTTCAGCGCGCTCATCGTGTACGCCAGCCAGCGGCTGTCGGGCGACCAGGCGAAGTCGCCAATTCCCTGCCGATGCTCGGAGATCTTGCGCTGGCTCCCGTTCTCGACGTTCAACAGCCAGAGGTCCCTATTGTGGTCGTCGTAGGCGACCCACTTGCCATCCGGCGAGGGGATTCCCTGGTAGCGGAGGATGGTGCCGTCGCCGGTGAGCGGCTCGTCGGCACCGACCCCGTTCGCCGGGATCTTCACGAACTCGAACTCGCCCGTTTCATCCGACAAACCGAGCAACGTCTTGCCGTCGGGCATGAAGACGACATCGCGATAGCGAACCCCGGCTTTGCGTGAAGCCCGCACCAGGCGCCCCTGCCCTGCCGGCGCCACGAACACGCGCCCGCGCGCGGTCAGCGCTACGCTCTCGCCGTCAGGATGGATGTGGGCGGAGGTCAGGTACTGTATCGGGTTCTGCACCCACTTCTCTCGCAACTGGTCGAAGTCGGAGGCGAGCGCGATCGGGACCAGCCGCGCCCGATCCGACGCGATCTCGTAGAGCCAGAGGTCGGCTCCCAGCTGGTAGGCGATCCTCCCCCGCGAAAGCGACGGGTTCCTCACGTCCCAACCGCTGTGGCGACTGTGCTGGCGCAGGTCACGTCCATCTTCGTTCATCGACCAGACGTTCATCGTGCCGTCACGGTCGGTTACGAAATAGACTCGCCCGTCCCACCACATGGGCGAGTGGCTTTCGCCGTCGTAGTCGCCGGTCAACTCGACGGCCTCTTCCGCACCCTCCTCGAACTTCCACACGTCCCGCGCCGTGCCGCCCCGGTAGCGCTTGGTGACGTTGTTGTGGAAGGCCGGTCGGACGAAGAACAGCTTCGTCCCCGTCGCGTCGTAGGCGGCCTCGCTCGCCGTCGCGAGCGGGACCAGCGAGCGCGTCCCGTCCGCCAGGTCGAGCTTCACCAGCATCGGCTTTGGTAGGCCCGAGTAGTGCCCGGTCGTGTAGACCAGGCGGCCGTCCGGCGTCCAGGTAGTCGCCGTCGACCCCTCGGCCTCGTAGGTGCGCCGGGTTGGAACCCCTCCGGCCAGCGGCATCGTGTAGAGTTCCGCCGGCCCCTCGTAGCGGGCCGTGAACGCGAGCGTCCGGCCGTCGGGAGAGATTCTCGGGTTCGTTTCCTCAGCGGCGTGCGTCGTCAACCGTCGCGCGACGCCACCAGCGACAGACACCTTCCACAGATCGCCCTCGGCGGCGAACACGATGGTGTCGCCGTGCAAAGCCGGGAAGCGGTAATAGCCCAGGTGCCCTTCCTGCTGGGCCGGAACAGCGGCCTGAGGTGGTTCGGCAGCGGCTATTGGGAAAAGCGGCGGCAGCTCCGAGCGAGAGCGCCATGAGAGTCAGAACGAGCGGTCGGGCCAGCCGGTTTGCGCGGACGGGATAACACATCGTTGCACCTCACGGTTTGTGCATAGCACATCTCGATGTCGCGGATTCTGGTCGCAGCAATCTGGCGCACGGCGTGGCAGTGGGCAAATACGGGGATCGACGGCAGCCATCCCCTCCAATCGGCCCAGTGACACGGACTCGCCGCGGAGCCTACGGTGTTCGAGCGCCCGTTGCGGCAAGCCGCCCGCCTGATATCTTCGGGCACGCCTCACGGCCACTTTCCAGAGGTAGACACGGGCTCGATCTGCGGCTTTCGAGCCGCAGGACCCGAACCGGGATCACTGCGATTCCACACGTCTACCAGCCTTGAATCGCTAACACGGAGGACCTATGAGATCCAACCGCTTGATGCGGACGCTGCTGGGCGCCCTGGTAGCTGGCTTCGCGCTATCGGCCGCCCTGCCCGCTGCCGCACAGGACCGCCCCAACATCCTCGTCATCTGGGGCGACGACATCGGCCGATCGAACATCAGTGCTTACACCATGGGCATGATGGGCTATCGGACACCGAACATCGACCGCATAGCCAACGAGGGGATGATCTTCACCGACTACTACGGCGAGCAGAGCTGTACAGCGGGCCGATCGTCCTTCATCATGGGCCAAAGCGTGTTCCGCACCGGCCTGAGCAAAGTTGGATTACCGGGCGCTGAGCTCGGTATGCGCCCCGAGGATCCCACCATCGCCGAGCTGCTGAAGCCGCTGGGTTACGCCACCGGCCAGTTCGGCAAGAACCACCTCGGTGACCGAGACCACATGTTGCCCAGCAATCATGGATTCGACGAGTTCTTCGGCAACCTGTACCACCTGAACGCGGAAGAAGAGCCGGAACTGCCAGACTATCCGACGGAGGAGCAGTGGCCGGGCTTCCGGGAGCAGTTCGGCCCGCGAGGCGTGATTCACAGTTATGCCGACGGGCGCATCGAGGACACGGGACCGCTAACGAAGAAACGCATGGAGACAGTGGACGACGAGACGGTCGAAGCCGCTCTGGACTTCATCGATCGTGCGCATAGGTCTGGGACGCCATTCTTCGTCTGGTGGAGCGGCACGCGCATGCATTTCCGCACGCACGTTAAGGAAGAACTTCGTGGCATCTCGGGTCAGGACGAGTATTCTGACGGCATGGTCGAGCACGACATGCACATCGGGCAGTTCCTCGAGAAGCTGGACGAGTTGGGCATCGCAGACAACACGATCGTGTTCTATAGCACGGACAACGGGCCGCACTACAACACATGGCCCGATGCCGCTGCGACCCCGTTCCGCGGCGAGAAGAACACGAACTGGGAGGGTGGCTGGCGAGTACCGGCGATGGTGCGCTGGCCCGGCAGGATCGAGGCCGGTGCAGTTTCGAACGAGATCATGCACCACATGGACTGGCTGCCGACGTTCGTGGCCGCGGCGGGCGACACGGACATCAAGAACGAGCTGATGGCCGGTCATCGAGCGGGAAGCAAGACGTTCAAAGTCCACCTGGACGGGTACAACTTCCTGCCATACCTCACCGGTCAGACCGATGCCGCGCCACGCGATGAGATCTTCTACTTCTCCGATGACGGGGACCTGACCGCGCTGCGCTACCGGGACTGGAAGGTCATCTTCCTCGAGCAACGTGTGGAGGCGACCCTCCAAGCATGGGCTGAGCCTTTCGTGGAGCTGCGCATACCCAAGATCTTCAATCTGCGCCGGGATCCGTACGAGCGGGCGGATCAAACGTCCAACACGTACTACGACTGGCTACTTGATCATGTTTTCATGCTCGTTCCGGCACAAGCATACGTGGGCGAGTTCCTAGGGACGTTCCAGGAGTTCCCACCGCGGCAGAAAGCGGCGAGTTTCAGCCTGGATCAGGTGATGGAGAAACTGAAGCCGACTGCGCACTGACGCGGGCGCCTAAGAACCAGGAGTAGCCGTATGTCCCGAGCTTTCATCCTCGGCCTAGCCAGCATCACTCTGCTGGGAGGCTGCAGCGCCTCCGAACAGCCGCTCAGAAACACGGGCGACCCCCTACCCTCCTGGAGCGACGGCGCGGCGAAGCAGGCCATTACGCGATTCGTCGCTTCGGTGGCGGACCCAAACAGTGCCGCTTACGTCGCGCCGCAGGAGCGGATCGCCGTCTTCGATAACGACGGCACGCTGTGGGCCGAGCAACCGCTCTACTTCCAACTTCTTTTCGCGCTGGACCGGGTGCGCGCCATGGCCGCCGAGCATCCCGAGTGGCAAGAACAACAGCCGTTCAAGGCGATCGTGGAGGACGACCGGGAAGCCCTGGGCCGCATGTCGGAGCACGACATCGTTCAGATCGTGATGGCGACCCACGCTGGCATGACTGTAGACGAGTTCAGCGACCAGGTGGCGGACTGGTTGGCTACCGCCCGTCACCCGCGCTTCGACCAGCCGTTCAGCCGCATGGCCTACCAGCCAATGCTCGAGCTGCTCGACTACCTGCGGGCGAACGAGTTCAAGACGTTCATCGTCTCGGGCGGCGGCATCGACTTCATGCGCGTCTTCACCGACGAGGTCTACGCCATTCCGCCTGATCAGGTCGTGGGCAGCGTTGGGGTGACTCGCTTCGAGCTGCGGGACGGCGAGGCGGTCCTGGTCAAGGTTCCGGAGATCGAGTTCGTCGATGATAAGGAAGGCAAGCCGGTGGGGATCAACCGGTTCATCGGGCGGCGACCGATCGCGGCGTTCGGCAATTCGGATGGTGACCTGCAGATGTTGCAGTATACCGCGGCCGGTGATGGGATGAGATTGATGGCTCTGGTGCATCACGACGATGCGGAGCGCGAATGGGCCTACGACCGCGATTCCTCCATCGGCCATCTCGACAAGGCGCTGGATGAAGCGTTGGAGCGCGGCTGGACGGTGATCTCGATGAAGAACGATTGGGAGCGGGTCTTTCCATTCGAGCATTGAGTCATAGGAAGACGAGGAGGACGGCGAGGGCGAGCTCGACCGAGACGTCGGCGACGCGCGGCCAAACTTCTATCGAGTTGCCGGCACTCGATCGAGCGTGACGACGGCCTCGACGTGGGCCGTTTGAGGAAACATGTCGAACCCGCGAATCGAGGCTAACTCGAACCGTGAGGACAGCGCCTTCAGGTCCCTTGCGAGCGTCGCCGGGTCACAACTGATGTAGACGATCCGAGCGGGCGGGTCCGACAGCAGCGCCTGAACTACCGCCTTGCCCACGCCGCGCCGCGGCGGGTTGAGGGCCACGAGGTCGGCCGGCAGCTCCCAGGCCATCACGTCCTCCACGCTGGCCGGGACGAAGCGGGCCGAAGCGCCCGATTCCGCCGCCGCCTCTGTCGCGCTGGCGATGGCGTCTTCGTCCGTGTCGATCCCCACGACCCGCGCGCCCTGCCAGGCCAGCTCCAGCGACCGCAGGCCGAACCCGCAGTACGCATCGATCATCCGCTTTCCGGCGACCGGATGTAACTGCTCGCGCACGTAGGCGTCGAGCGTCTCCGCAACGCGGCGGTTCACCTGAAGGAACGTGTTCCCGACCACTCGAACATCGTGCTCGCCCCAGCGGTCAGGAAGGGCCGGCTCGCCAAAATACCACTCGATGGAGCCCGATTCGGCTAGTCGCCAGATCGCGCTGAGACCTTCTACGTTGGGCAGCAGTTCGTCCGGTTGACCGTCCCCTTCCCCGCGCCCGATCGTCAGGCCGACTTCGCCGGCCTGGGTCGCGCGGAGCGTAAGGCGCAGTTCGTCGCCGGCCGGTAGGCGCTCTGCGCGCGGGCCCCAAGCCGCACGCAATGCCGACCAGACGCGATTGACGGCGGGCTCGGCGAGCGGGCAGCGTTCGAGGTCCACGACATCGTCGGCTTTCTCGAGCGCATGGAATCCGGCCATCACGCCGTCGTCTTTGCGCTTCAGGACGAACGTCACGCGACTCCTGTAGTCAAACTCGAGCGGTGAGCCCACGACCTGCGGTTCGCCGACGTCGATGCCACCCAGACGCTGTAGCGCATCGCTGATGATGCTCGACTTGGCTAGGAGCTGGGCTTCGTACCCCAGGTGCTGCAGCCGGCATCCGCCACAGACATCATAGTACGGGCACGGCGCCTCGCGCCGCTCGGCGCTCGGTTCCAGTATCTGCAGCGCCCTGCCCCGCGCCCACTGGCGGTGCTCCTCGACGATCTCGACCTCGACGCGCTCGCCCGGTGCGGTGCGCGGCACGAACACGACGGGACCGTCGCTCTGCCTGGCGAGGCCATCGCCACCCGCGATGATTCTGTCGATTTGAACGGTGTGGTGAGACAACGTCAGCGCCGAATGTTCCACCCGCGTCCGGACCAGCCGCCGCCGGGCCGGCCCCAACTGTTCGTGCTGCTGCCGCGTTCCGGCGGCTCTTCGACCTGGATCCTGCGACGCCGCTCGTCCTCCAGCAGCGCGGCGACCACAGCGACGGCGTTGAGGCTCCCTTCTTCACCGTCCTCGCCGAGCAGCTGGGGATGCTCCTCCAGGTAGCCGGTATGGAAGTCGCCGGCCCGGAAGTCGGGCTCATCCATCACGCGCCGGTGGAACGGCGCGATCGTGGACACGCCGTCGATCAGCAGCTCGTCAAGCGCCGTAGCCATTCGCGAGATCGCGGCCTGCCGGTCCTCGCCGTGAACGACCAGCTTCGCGAGCAGCGGGTCGTAGTGCAGACCGATCTCGGTGCCGTGGACGATGCCGGCATCCCAGCGAACCCCGTTGCCGCTGGGCGCCCTCAGGTGCTCGATCCGGCCCGTCGCCGGCAAGAAGTCGTTGAACGGATCCTCAGCGTTGATGCGGCACTCGATGGCGTGTCCGTTGGGCGCGACGGCATCGATATCGAGCGACTCGCCGGAGGCGATGCGCAACTGCGCGTGTACGAGGTCGAGGCCGGTGACCATCTCGGTAATCGGGTGCTCCACCTGCAACCGCGTGTTCATCTCGAGGAAGTAGAAACCGTC
>JBDHHL010000251.1:0-7796 GCA_039589375.1 Gemmatimonadota bacterium
GGATCCAAACAGCTTGATCGAGCGGAACGTTGTGGGATCGGACGCGTCTCCCTGCCTCTCTTCGCCCGCTGCTCGTCTCGTTGCTCGTCGCCCGGCAGAATCGCATCTTTGCCAAGCGCGCTGGCCGGGTAGGCCGACTGCTCCGGCTAGTCCACTTAACGAAATATCCGAATGACATGAGCGTCTCTGACGACCAGTTCCACGATGAGATGTCGAAATCCGCGACTGGTCACCTGACCGGCCAGATGGAAGGACACCTGTGCTCGTCCGACGAAGCCGAGTTGCTCGGCGTACGTATGCACCGTGGCGTGGTGCTGCCATTCCTGCAGTTGCAGAACGAAGCGCGGCGGGCGGGTTTTGACCTCCGGATCCTGAGTGGATTTCGCAGTTTTCAGCAACAACTCTCGATCTGGAACCGTAAGGCGACGGGGAAGCTTGCCGTGCTGGACAGCAACGCCGTGCCCTTGGACATCGAGCGGTTGAGCGAGAACGAACTGGTTTTCGCTATCCTGCGCTGGTCAGCGCTGCCGGGTGCGTCGCGGCATCACTGGGGGACCGATTTGGATGTCTATGATCTAGCTGCCCTGCCGGAAGGCTACGAGATCGAGCTGGTCCCAGAGGAAGTCGACGCCGGCGGGATGTTCGGTCCTCTGCACGAGTGGCTGGACGGGAGGATCGCTGCTGATAGCGCCTTCGGTTTCTTTCGACCTTATGACGAAGACCGGCGGGGCGTAGCGCCGGAGCGGTGGCACTTGAGCTATGCCCCTGCTGCCGCTCGTTTCGGCCTACAACTCACGCACGAGCTTCTGCGAGAGACCATCCAGACTGCGGACATCGAGCTCAAGGAAGCGGTGCTCCAGAATTTGGACGAGATCTACGGACGATTCGTTATCAACACTAGCAGGCCCGTCGCATGAAGCTCCGTCCGCGGCAGCAGCTGGGGACTATTCCATGGGAGCCTGACACATACGGACGCTCCCAATTGGGCATCCCGCTGCAAGTATGGCGTCCACAAGGCTCTTGCCAGTTGCTGATGTTCGCTGCCATCCATGGCGAAGAGCCGGAAACGACGTTCGCGCTCTCTCGCGCCTTGCGCCACCTGACCGAGCCGTCCCCGCACTGCGCGGTAGTCTTGACCGCTAACCCGGACGGTCTGGTCCGCGGAACGCGGGGCAATGCGCGCGGTGTCGAGTTGAACCGCAACTTTCCGGCGCGTGACTGGCAGCCGGACCCGGTAGCACACCGCTCCACCATGGAGGACCCTAGGGACGTGCTGTTGAGTCCGGGCCCGCATCCGGGTTCCGAGCCGGAAACCCAGGCCCTCATCGGACTGATCGACGAGCTGAAGCCTGCGACCGTGATCGCGCTCCACTCCCCGCTGGCTTGCATCGACGATCCGAGACGGAGCCCCTTGGGCCAGTGGTTGGCACGGGAGACAGGTTTGCCCTTAGTGGAGGACGTCGGCTACCCGACGCCGGGTTCGTTCGGTTCCTGGGGCGCCGATCAGGGCCTCGCGGTGATCACTTATGAGTTTCCTCTCACAGATACAGACGCATTGATGCGCGAGCATGTACCCGTGCTGGTGGAGTTGCTCGCACGCACGGGCCTGTGAGTGCACGACTCGGCTCAGCCCGTCCCTAGCCCCGCGGGCCAACGACAAGGTGAGCTCTAATGGTCCTCAACTACATCTGGGTTGCGTTTTTCTTGATCGCCTTGGTCGTGGGACTGTTCCGACTGATCTTCCTGCACGATACCGAGATCTTCACGACCATGGTCAACAGCACGTTCGAGATGGCCAAGGTCGGTTTCGAGATCTCGCTCGGCTTGACCGGCGTGCTGACCTTATGGCTTGGGCTGATGCGGGTCGGGGAGAAGGGGGGTGTGATCAACGCTCTTGCGAAGGTGGTGCGGCCGTTCTTCAACCGGCTGTTTCCGGAAATCCCGCGGGATCATCCGGTTCATGGCTCGATGATCATGAACTTCGCCGCCAACATGCTAGGCCTCGACAACGCGGCGACGCCGCTGGGACTCAAGGCGATGCAGGAGCTGCAGGAACTGAACCCCGAGGAGGACACAGCGTCCAACGCTCAGATCATGTTCCTCGTGCTCAACACGTCCGGCCTGACGCTGATTCCCATCAGCATCATGGTCTATCGCGCTCAGATGGGCGCGGCCAACCCCACCGACATCTTCATTCCCATTCTGTTGGCCACGTTCTTTTCCACGCTAGTGGGTTTGATCACGGTCGCGCTGGTGCAGCGAATCAACCTGTTCGACAAGGTAGTACTGGCCTACCTGGGCGGTCTAATCGGTGTTGTGGCAGCGACCATCTGGTACTTCACGCGGCTCCCGCAGGCGCAGGTCGAGACGGTGTCGAACGTGGTCGCCAACGTGTTGCTCTTCGGCGTCATCGCCTCCTTCATTGCTCTGGCCATGATTCGCCGGGTGAATGTCTACGAGGCCTTCATCGAAGGGGCGAAGGAAGGATTTCCGGTCGTCATCAAGATCATCCCGTATCTGGTGGCCATACTGGTCGCCATTGGCGTCTTCCGTGCCTCGGGGGCGATGGATTTCCTGGTCGCGGGCGTCGGCACAGCGTTCGGCGCCCTCGGGATCAACACCGACTTCATCGAAGCCCTCCCCACCGCGCTCATGAAGCCGCTGAGTGGCAGCGGAGCGCGCGGGATGATGGTCGACGCCATGCAGACCCATGGGGCGGACTCGTTCGTGGGCCGGCTGGCGTCCACGTTTCAGGGGGCCACCGATACGACTTTCTACATCATCGCTCTGTATTTCGGGTCGGTCGGCGTGCGGAAGACGCGGCATGCCGTGACGTGCGGGTTGATAGCAGATTTCGCCGGAATCGTTGCCGCCATCTTCATCGCGTATCTCTTCTTCCACTGATGGCGGGAAGGCGCGCTCCCTAGCTCGCAGAAGGCACGCCGTCGGCGGGCTCGCGCTCAAGCGAGGGCGGCGATCTCCTGGGCGTGACGCCCGACGATGCGAAGGTAGCTGTCTGGGTCTGTAGCGCCCTCGGTGCCGATCACCAACAGGTGTGTGCCGGTGCCCAGAGCCAATGCGGCACGGGCCTCGTTGTCCTGCAGGGCGAGCAGAGCCGCCGTGAGTCCGGCGACGGCCGACTCGCCGGCCACGATGTGCGGGCTCCCTTCGACGCCGTCAGCCAGCAAGCGCATCGTGGCTTCGGCGGCGGAGTCGGGGATCGTCATGACGTAGTCGACGCTCCGCTGCAGGATTCGCCAGGCCAGCAGAGAGATCTCGCCGGCGGCGAGCCCGGCCATGATGGTGTCGTAGTCGCCGGGCACGGGCGTAGCTCGCCCCGCCGTTGCGCTCCGATAGACGGGGTCGGCGGAATCGGGCTCGACTACGACGGTCAGCGGTCGGTCGGCCCCCCAGGCCTCCCAGAAGTGGGCAACCACGGCCGCTGCCAGTCCGCCGACGCCGGCCTGAACGAACAGGTGAGTCGGCCGCGCGTCCGCGGGCAGCTGATCGATGATCTCGGCGGCCATGACGGTGTAACCCTGCATCACGTCGCGCGGGATTTCCAGGCAGCCCGCGTACGAGGTGTCGGAAACGACGAATCGTCCAAGGCGGCTCGCGTCTTGGTCGCAGCGGCGCACGGCATCGTCGTAGTTCGTCGAGGTCCGGACGACTTCGGCGCCGTATGCGGCGATGGCGGCTTCTCTTTGACAGCTGGCTACGGCGGGCAGGTAGATCACGCAGTTGCAGCCGAACAGCTGGGCGCCCCAGGCGACTGAACGGCCGTGGTTCCCGGCCGTCGCGCAGGTCACGGTCACCTGAGACGTGGTTTCGTTGTAGCGCCGGTCTATCAGATCTTGCACACTGACTTCGGTCGCGTCGGTCCGTTCGCGTATGAGTCGCTGAAGAAGTTTCTGCACGCCGTACGCTCCGCCCAGCGCCTTGAACGAGTTCAGGCCGAAGCGGCTCGACTCGTCCTTGTACCAGATGGCATCGAGGCCTTCTCGTTGGGCGAGTCCTTCTAGCGAGCGGAGCGGCGTGGGGCGGTAGCCGGGCCAGCTGCTTACCGCAGCTCGCGCCGCTTCGCAGCCGGCGTGGCTAAGGATGCTGCGCTCGGCCGCACCGTATGGAGCTGAGCGATCGGCTTGCGGGTTGGCCGCCAGACGGAACGGAGACTCTTCCTTAGACATCAACCTCGCTCAGCAGTACTGGGCGTCAACTCGATTTCGTCGAGGAACAGGTTGCGTCCGGAGTCTTTGCCCCGGCGCCGATCGGTCCGGGTGAGGATCAGTCGGTCCTTCGCCCGGGTCATGCCGACGTAAAGCAACCGCCGCGCTTCGTCGATCTCTTCCGTTCGGTTGTCGACGACGGGATAGTAGCCGGGTATCTGGTAGTCCTCGACGCCCACTATGTAAACACGCGAGAACTCCAGGCCCTTGGTGGAGTGCAGGGTGAGCAGATTCACGCGGTGCGGGTCCGCCTCGACGCCTTCGGAAGTGGATAGCGCTACCCGTTCGAGGAACTGCTGGATGCTCTCGTCGAGCGTCTCCGCATGGCTCACATCGATGAGCGACTGGAGTCGTGCCACCGCGGATGGGTAACGTTCGGCGGGGCTCCGCTCCGCTCGGATGCGCTCCATCAACTTGCGGCCACCCAATCGCGCGATCACATCCTCCAGGTCGGGAGCGCTCAAACACTCACGTTGGCGATCCGTAGCGTAGAGTTCGAGGCAGTCGCTGTAGCGGCCCAGCGTGTAGGCTCTGGCCAGCTCGAGCAGCAAACGGTCTTCGTCGCTGAGTCTGCTCTTTGGCTCGAGCGCCAGGGCAAGGCCCAGATGGTCGAGGATATTGACGAGCGCCGCCTTGCGCGCGCGCAGCCGCTTCTGGCGGTTGAGGGCAGAGAAGACTTTGGCCAGTGCCACGGCATCGTCCAGGGCGTGATGAGCACGCTCGATCGGGATCCTGAAGCGTTCCGCCAGGTTCTGGAGCTTTGCACTTTCCCGGAAAAGCGAGCGGGCGAGCGGGAGTGTGTCGAAGAACACCAGATCCTGTGTGTCGTCGAGGTGTCCGACGGCTCGTCGCAGCACCGGCACGTCGAAGCGGTGCGCGTTGTGCGCGACGAGGACGTCATGGCCGACGAACGAGCGGAACCGCGGCCATACTTCCTCCAGGCGAGGGGCGTCGCGAAGATCGGCTTCGTCGTAGCCGTGGACCTCGCGCGCGCCGGGCGCGATGGGCCCCTCGCAGCGCAACAGCGTATGAAATGTTTCCGCCACGGTACCGTCACGGACCCTCGCGGCGCCCAACTCGATGATCTCGCAGGTGGACGGGTCGATGTCCGTCGTCTCGAGGTCGAAGGCAACGTAGTCGGTCAGCACGTCTCCGAAGTCGCGGCTGTGAATCAGCTGCAGCGCCTTGAACAGCTTCGTGGGCAAGACTCGTCCGTCGCCGCCGTCGGCGCTCAACACGACGTCGTGGGGGCGTGGCTCGCTATCTTCGCGCAGGTAGTGGACGGAGCCCGGAATGTCCACGGCGAGCAGCATGCCCTTTAGGCCGATCTCGGCGCCGCCGCGCGGCTCGACATAGATCCTGCCGCCTTGGCGGATGGCGGTCGTCAGTCGCTCGGCTAGCTCGCGGGCACCGGGGTATTGCTCCGGGTCTTCCAGCTCGTCGTAGTGCTCTTCGAGCCGGTTCTCGTACGGCCTCACGCGTTGGGAGAGCAGTTCTTCCACCAAGCCGCCCAGCGAGTCGTGCGACTCGTGGAGCGCGCGCAGGTTCTCCACGTGATAGACGAAGCGCCATGCCTTCTTGGTGTCCGGGTGATCGGGATGATGGCGGCGGCCGTAGAGGCGAAACGCGTCGAGCATCTCGCTCTCACGCGACGAGGCTAGGGTACGCACTTCTGCCACCAGGTTCTCCGGGAGCATCCGTTCGGCGAAAGCCTCCACAGCGACCGGGTCGTCGGGGGCATTGACGACGCGCAATGAGGTCACCACGTAGGCGATCACCGGATCGTCCAGCAAAGAGCGGCCTCGAGCCAACCGGCAGGGCACGCCGGCCGCGACGAGACGCTTTTCCAGATGATCCCCGACGTTGTGCTTGCGGTAGAGCAGCGCGTAGTCGCCCCAATCGAGACCTGCTGCCGCCCGGTCCGCCTGCAAGTGCTGTAGGATCCAGGCCGCTTCCTGCTCCTCGTCCCGGAAGGCGTACGCTTCCACGTCGTACTCGGATTCCCGTTCGGCTTCGATCCGCTTGCGAAACAGCTCGGGGTTCTCCCGCATCAGGCGGCGGGCGACCTGGAAGATCTGACGGCTGCAGCGCCAATTGCGATCGAGGATAACGGGATCGGCGATGCCGAAGTCGGTCTGAAAGCGCCACAGGATTCGGGGGTCGGAGCCGCGCCACGAGAAGATCGACTGCTCGTCGTCGCCGACCGCGAAAATGTTGCGGTGCCCTTCGGCCAGTCGTTTAAGTATCGAATACTGCGCTGCGTCCAGGTCCTGGAACTCGTCCACCAACAGGTAGCCCCAGCGGGCCGCCGTCGCGTCGGCGATGTCCGAACGCTGGCGGAAGAGTTCTGCGGTCAGGGCGATGATGTCGTCGAAGTCGACCAGGTTCTTCTGACGCAGCAGCGAGATGTAGCTGTCGTAGATGGCGTCGTCGCCTTCGGTGAGTTCGTAGCCCTGCAGTCGGCGGCGGCCGAAGAGGTTCAGCAGTTGATTCCGCCGCCGCTCGGGGTAGACGCTCAGGCGCCGCAGCAGCAAGCGCTGGTAGTTCTCGTCGGCTACCCCGAAACCCCGGGTCAAACCGATCTCGCGTGGATGGTCGCGGAGAATGCCCAGACAGAGAGCGTGGAGAGTGCCTCTGGTGATTTGGTCGGCACGGCCGCCGAGCCGTTTGTGGAGGCGTGCCGTCACTTCCTCCGCCGCCTTGTTGGTGAAGGTGACCGCGCAGATGTGGTCCGGAGCGAACAGCCCCGACTCGATGAGGTGCTCGACCCTGCGAATCAGGCAGTACGTCTTCCCTGCGCCGGGACCCGCGAGCACCAGCACGGGGCCCAACGGCGCCTCGATCGCTTCGCGCTGCCTAGGAAACGGTTGGAAATCCATCGCTCTTGACGTCACCATGATGGGCGGGCAGACTCATCTGAGTATCAACATACTATAAGGCGCTGATACCGGCCCCGGGAGGATCCGCCGATGGCTAACATCAAGGTTTACACTACGCCTACTTGACCCTACTGCAACCTCGTCAAGGATTGGCTGAGGGAACACGGCTGCGAGTTCGAAGAAGCGGACATCACCAAAGACGTCTTCCAGCTGAGGGATTGGCGAGCGTTGACTGGCGGCGTCGGCGTACCGGTCGTCGCTCACGGTAAGGACTTCGTGATCGGGTTCAGCCCGGAGCGGCTCGAGATGATGCTCGATTGCTGCGAGCACACGAGTCGCGTCGATTTACCCGACGACGATACCTCTAGTGGTCAGCCACAGCGGTGATGACGTCTGAGCAGGGATCCACCGGCCGACCCCTTCCACGCCTCATGATTGCAGTGTCCGAGCGCTAGAGGACGGCGGCTAGAGCCCGCGAAGCCAACTCGCCAGCATCGCGCCGATCTCGTGTGGGTGATCCTCTTGCAGGAAGTGAATGCCCTGACCGAGGTCGACCGTCTCTAGATTACTCAGGTTGCTCTTGCACCAATCAACGATCTGGGCTGGCATGATCGCGCCTGGCGTCGCGTGAAAGAGCAGCTTGGGTATGTCGCTTTCCTGCAGCCACTGATTGTAGGCCGTTACCGCCGTT
>JBDHHL010000252.1:0-6705 GCA_039589375.1 Gemmatimonadota bacterium
GTAGAGCACCGTGACGACCGAGTCGATCAACTCCACCAATGGCTGCGGCCCGACCACGGCGACGACGCTAGGATCAGCCCGCGGCGAGTCGGCGAAAGCGTAGCCCTCCGCAAGAGTGATCCGTACCCTGGGGACAACCGGAACCACCGTCTGAGATCTCCGCTCGAACTCCAGGCTCAACTTGTTGGGTCGTACACTCACGGCGCGCACTTCGCCCAGATCGCGCCCTCCTCCTCCCCTCACCATCGAAGGCCCGAGGGCCACTTCCTGCTGAGCCGCGTCCACGCTGTCGATGGCCACGATGATCTGTGGTCGTGATACCGACAGCAGGGCCAGATCGCCGGCTCGCCCTGTGAACTCTACCGAGACCTCGTTCGACGCCGGTTCCTGTCGCGTCAATACGTACCTGCGGTCGGCGTTTATGACCACCAAATCCGCCAGCACGGTCTGTTGGCCTACGGTGTCCGCGCTCACCGCCACCCAAAGGAACACGGAGATCAGCAACCCCGTGAGCATGTACATCCAGTTTCTTTTCAGCGTCGTCCCCAAGCTCTCCATTTCCTACATCCTTAGCAGCTCTTCGATCAGCGCCTGATGGCCCGGAGAATTCCAATCTGTCGCCCCGATGAGCCGCTTGACGATACGGCCGTCGCGGCCGAGCACGAAAGTCTCCGGAACACCGACCGTTCGGAGGACCTCGGTGATTCGCCCGTCTGGATCGAGCAGGATTGGGAAGTCAAGACCATACTCCTCGGCGAAGTCAGTGACCTTCTCCTTATATCTTGGGCCCTGATCGATGGATACGGCCAGCACGGTGAAGCCTTGGTCCTTGTATCGGTCGTAGCTCGCCTGGATCGGTGGCATCTCGACTCGACACGGCCCACACCAGGTAGCCCAAATGTTGAGCAGCACCACCTCACCCAGATGGTCGTCGAGCGTCACTTCCTCACCGGCGAGGTCGAACGCGGTGAACTGCGGTGCACGATCGCCGACCTCGACGCCTCGCACATCGGCACCGCACCCGGCGGCGAGCGGCCAGACGGCAACGGTTGCCGCCACGACCAGCGCCGCCCGCACCAGTCGTCCTGCCAGCCCGCCAACAGATAGGCTCGCTAGAACCATTCCGATTCTCTCCTCACGCCGAACATCGCTTTGCCGCCTAGCGCCTCACGGTCGTGTCGCGAGGCTGATCCAGCTGCGGCGTCTTCGCCACCGTGACCCGAACGCGCGTGGCCCGATCCACGACGATCCCCGCCGCCGGCGACTGGGCCAGCACCGTTCCTGGAGCGGCGAGCGAAGCCGAGTCTTGTCTGACATCCCCGAGGCGCAGGCCGAGCCGCTCCAGCGTAGCGCGGGCCTCCGACAGCGAGCGAGTCACCAGATTGGGGACGGGAGCCCTTCGCGGGCCGGCGCTGACAAACAGGCGTACGTTGCCCGGCAATTGAAGCGGCGTCCCCGGCGCGGGCCGAGTATCAACGACTTGGCCGACATCCGCATCGGCGTCGACCCAATCCAGCTCGCTCTCGTATCCCGCTCGCGCCAGGACGATCTCCGCTTGCGAGTGACCGAGCCCTACCACGTCCGGCACGGGACTGAGTTTCGGGCCCAGGCTAGTCACAAGCTTGACCGCCGATCCAGGTGGCGCCATCTGCCCCCCGAGCGGCTCCTGCGCCACGACCGTTCCGACTGCGGAGGAATGGTACAGGCCCGCCTCCTCCTCCGGTGTCAGGCCCGTCTGTTCAATCGCCTCGCGCGCTCCGGTCGCCGTAAGGCCGACCACCTCAGGAACTCGCGTAAGGTCGGTCGAGCTGCTCCGCGTCGGAAAAATGAACAGCACAGCGATCACGTAGCCCAGCAGGAGGCCGAAGGCCACGATTCCGGCCACGGCAGCGAGCAGGCGACGTGGCTCCGATACCCAAGCACGCCAGCCGGCCGCTGGCTGGCCGGCCTCTTCGCGGTCAGCCGGATCTTCGCCGTAGTCTTGCTGCATACGCTCCGTCCATACCATCGCGCTGCGGAAGCACGTACAGCTGCCCGTCCGCACCCAAGAAACGGTCCAACTCAGGCAGATCGCGCCGACCGTCGAACACGAAGTCCGCCCGTCGAGACAGAAACGATTCCACCTGGTCCTCGTTCTCCTCCCGCTCCAGCGAACACGTCGCGTACACCAGAATCCCATCAGGTGCCACCATGTCCGCTGCCGCGTCCAAGAGACGTCTCTGCCGGTCTACCAGCACCTCCAGATCACCAGGCCGCAGACGCCACCGCCCATCCGGGTGCCGAGCCAACGTTCCCGTTCCGCTGCACGGCGCGTCGAGAAGAACGGCTCCGGCTGTGCGGATCGGCGGACTAGTCGAATCGGCGATCAGCACATGAAGTCTCGACAAGCCAAGTCGATCCCGGTTTTCCAGCAGCCTCGCAAGGCGCGTTCGTGCAACGTCGATCGCCCAGACTTCGTGGCCCCGACCCGCGAGCAACGCCGCCTTTCCGCCGGGTGCCGCACACAGATCCACAACATCAGCCGCCGGTTCAAGAGCCATGTAATCCACAACGGCGGCTGCCCCCGGATCTTGCACGACGGCCTCGATCTGCTCGAGCGCCCGCTTCGGCTCGCCCGACTTCAGGCGAATCGAGCAGCGATTGTGTCCAACTACCTCGGCCTCTAAGCCAGCTTCATGGAGCCGCCGTACGGCCTTTTCTCGTTCATGCGCCACGCTAAGGTACACTGGAGGACGTTGATTGTTGTAGTCCACGAGCCTCCCCACCTCCCCAGCCGACCAGTGGGCCAGCCAGCGCTCCACCATCCAGCGAGGATGCGAACCCCAGCTTACCAGGTACCCTAGCGGGTCTTCTTCCAACCTAGGGAATGTAAACGAAGTATAAGACGAATGGCTAAGGCGGCGTAAGACAGCGTTCGTGAGCGAGGCAGCTCCCTTCCCGGCGACCCGCTTCGCGGCCTCAACCGCCTCCGAAACCGCTGCATACGGCGGTACGCGCTCGAGCTCCAGCAGCTGGTACGCTCCCACTCGAAGAACGTCGAGCACATCCGCATCCAGGCGTCCGAGCCCGCCCTCGACCAGCTCGGCGATGACGTAGTCGAGGCGCCCGCGCAGTCGGAGGACACCATATGAGAGCTCTTGAGCGAGGCGGCGGTCGGCACCGCTGAGGGGAGCGGCTGCGTGATCGAAGGCGTGATCGACGAACTTCCCCTCTCGGACGGCACTGAGTGCCTGCATGGCCGTCGAGCGAGCCGGGGAGATGCTGACTTTGCGCGTCAGGACGGACCTCAGTCCAGCATGCCCGCTGTGGGGCTCGACGGAACCGCCTGCTCGCGCATGGGCATTCGGCCCGCCAGATAGGCCAGCCGCCCTGCCTCGGTCGCGTTCTTCATCGCGGTCGCCATGCGCACCGGGTCCTTGGCGGCCGCTATCGCAGTGTTCATCAGAATCCCGTCGACGCCTTGCTCCATCGTCACGCAGGCGTCCGAGGCCGTACCTACACCGGCGTCCACAATAACCGGAACATTGACGCGGCTTTTTATTAACCGAATGTGGTAGGGATTGAGCAGACCGAGCCCGCTGCCGATGGGAGATGCAAGCGGCATAACGGCCGCCACACCTGCATCCTCCAGCTTCAACGCCGTGATCAGGTCCTCATTCGTATATGCCAGAACCTTGAAACCCGCGCCGACCAGCGCTCGTGCTGCCTCGAGCAATCCCTCCACGTCTGGTAGCAGCGTGTCTTGGTCTCCGATGACCTCCAGCTTTATCCAGTCGGTGAAGCCAGCTGCGCGACCGAGTTCAGCGTATCGGACCGCTTCGTCGGCGCTGTAACAGCCGGCAGTATTCGGCAGCAGAAACCATCGCTCTTGATCTAGATGATAGAGGACTCCCTCCTCCCTAGTTCGGTCCAAGTCGATACGACGGACCGCGACGGTGACGATCTCCGTTCCGGAGGCGGAGATCGACTTCACCATCGTCTCGTTGTCTTTGTACTTGCCCGTTCCCAGAATAAGTCTGGACTTGTACTTCTTCCCAGCTATCTCGAGTGAGTCATCCGCTCTGTTGAGCTCTTCAGAAGCCACTGTCATGCGGGCTTTCCTCCTTCTCTACCCACCGCCAACGAAGTGGACAAGTTCAATCGTATCGCCCGCAGCTACCTCGATATCAGCGTAGTCGTCCCTACGGATGATCTGGCGATTCTTCTCCACGACGACGAGCCGCTCGTGGAGATCGAGATGCTGCAGAAGGCCGCGGACCGTCAAGCCAGCAGGCAGAGTCCGCTCCTCACCGTTCAGTGTGATCTTAATCGTCTCGCGATTTGAATCGCTCATCGTTCTCGACGATCCCGACTAGCCAACCCGTTCAGCTGAACCGCTGTCTCCAAGGCTCGCAGGTAGCGTCCAACCGCAGCGATTGGATCCGGCACATGCCAGATGCCACCGACGACCGCGATGCCCCAGGCTCCCGCCTCGATGACCTCCCCCGTCCTTTCCGGAGTGATACCCCCGATTCCGACGATCGGTCGACTCGCGTCTGCCGCTTCTCTGACGGGGGCCAGCCCTAACGCCGCACGTTCGGGATGCGAGTCGGTCAGGTAGAGGTTGCCGAGGACCAACACGTCCGCTTCCGCAGTGAACGCTTCCTCTGCGCTGTGGATGGATCGGCCGATCAATACGTCTCTACCCAACAACCGCCGGGCCGACTCGGTCGCTACGCTCCGTGAGCCCAACTGCAGACCGCCAGCACGCACGGCCAACGCAACATCGACCCGATCGTTGATCCAGAGCCCCGCGCCCGACCGCGAAGCCACCTCCCCAAGTTGCCGGGCTAAGTTCAGAAACCGCCCGCCATCCAACCGTTGGGCGCGGATCTGTAATGCACAACGGCTGTCAGCCGCCTCGAGAACTCCTCTTGCCAGCTCGTGGAAGTCCGGCCGTTCGACGACCGCATCATCGGTCACGATGAACAGCCGGGGAAGCTTCCGGTTCAGCCGAACCTCCCACCGACTTCGACGCCGCGTCCCCTTATCCATTCAGCCGCATCCATACGGCGCTTCCCGGCTGGCTGAACCTGGCCCAGGCTCAAGAGCCCCGAGCCGGTCGCGACCTCGAGGCCCGTCCGTGGATCCGCTGCGACCACGATGCCGGCCGCTGCGGTACACGTCTCCGACACGATCCGGGGCGCAAACACCCGAATGCGCAGGTCACCCAGCTCCGTCCACGCCGCCGGCGCCGGATCGGCCCCCCGTATCAATCGTTCCAACTCCGACGCCGAGCGGGACCAGTCGATCTGCACGTCGTCGACCGTGAGCTTCGGCGCGTAGGTTGCCCCCGCGTCGTCTTGCGGTTGTCCCTCGCCTTTGCCCGCCTTTACTAGGTCCAGTGCATCCAACAGCGCCGTCGCTCCGAGCTCGGCGAGCGACTCCGTGAGTACGCCGGCGGTAATGGCCGGCGGAATGCTGCAGCGAGCCTGGAGTATCATCGACCCCGCATCCAGCTTCTCCACCATGCGCATGATGGTGACACCCGTCTCGCTATACCCACGGATTATCGCCCACGCCACCGGCGCTGCACCGCGCAGCTCCGGCAACAGCGACGCGTGAACGTTGAAGGAACCCAACGCCGGCAGATCCAGGACCTCTCTCCGCAGGATGTGGCCGTACGCAGCGACCACCGAAATGTCGGGCGCCAGCTCGCGCAACGACTCCATGAACTCTTCGCCCCGCGGCTTCTCGGGCTGAAGGACCGGTATCCCTTTCTGTTCCGCGGCAACCTTTACCGGTGGGGGTTGCGTCTTGCGACCGCGTCCTGCCGGCCGGTCCGGCTGGGTCACGACGCCTACGACCTGCTCGCCCGCGTCGACTAGCCCCCGGAGGATTGTGCGCCCGAAATCCGGCGTACCCCAGAACAGGATCTTCACCCTCGTTCCGCTTCCTTCTGCTGCTTCTTCCACTTGCCCAGAAGCATCTTCCGCTTGATCGGCGACAGTCGGTCTATGAACAGCACGCCGTTTAGGTGATCGATCTCATGTTGGATGCAGCGGGCAAGCATATCCGACGCCTCGATTCGCAGCGGATTGCCATCGAGATCTTGACCCTCGACCACGACATCCGCAGAGCGCTCGACAACCCCGACCAGTCCGGGCAGGGACAGGCAGCCCTCCTCTCCCCGTTCGGACCCATCTTCTTCCACGATCACCGGATTCACCACAGCCTGAGCCTTGGTGCCGGGCTCGCCGACGTCCATCACGAAGAACCGCTTGGAGACCCCGATCTGCGGCGCGGCGAGGCCGATGCCTTCCTCAGCGTACATGGTCTCGAACATCTCGTGGATCAGGTCGCGCAACTCGTCGTTGAACTCCTCGACCTCCTCCGCACGCCGGCGGAGAACGGGATCACCCAGAAGTCGTATCTGCAGCTTACTTATGATTCGTCCTCCGGTCCCGCAGCGAGTTTTCGGGCCACCTTCTCTCGTTCCACGACTACGCGGGTGTCTTCACCCGTCTTGATCGTGATTCGGTCTTCCTTGATGTGCACGATTCGCCCGACGATACCACCGACCGTCGTGATTTCGTCACCACGTCTCAGGCTCTGCACCATCTCGTTATGCCGCTTCTGCTGCTGCCGCTGCGGTCGTATGAGGAGGAAGTAGAAGATCCCGATGAACGCTGCGAGCATGATGAACGTGGGCATGGCACTGCCACC
>JBDHHL010000253.1:0-6704 GCA_039589375.1 Gemmatimonadota bacterium
CGCGTACGAGCTGGACGATCAGTGCCTCGAAGAAATCGCGCCCCAGGCCGAGAGCTTCCATCGCAGCGGTCATCCGCGGCACATAGCCGTGATGGTCGGCGCCCCACACATCGATGGCGGTCTTGAACCCGCGGACCGCTTTGTCGTGGTGATATGCGATATCGGGAAGGAAGTACGTATAGCTGCCATCGCTCTTCACAAGGACTCGGTCCTTGTCGTCACCGAAGCTGGTCGTGCGCAGCCAGCGAGCCCCGTCACTCTCATACAGCAGGCCGCGTTCCTCTAGGTCGTCCAGCGTCGCCTGGATCTGCCCGGACTGGTAGAGCGATGTCTCGCGGCGGAACTCGTCGAAGTCCACGCGCAGGAACTGCATGTCCCGGCGCTGCTCTTCCTGCATTCGGTCGAGCACATAGCCGCGGACGAACTCGCGCGCCTCGGGCCCCCATTCTCCCGTCAGCCGATCCCCGTATCTGTCCTCGAGCTCGCGCGCCAGGTCGCGAACATACTCGCCGTGGTATCCGCCCTCCGGGATCTCCCCGGCATGCCCGTGCATCTGGCGATAACGAGCGTAGATGGAGTCCACGAGCTTGCCGATCTGAATCCCCGCGTCGTTCACGTAGAACTCGCGGTGCACTTCGTGCCCGGTGAACTCCAGCAATCGCGCAACGGTATCGCCGAGCGACGCGCCACGGCCGTGGCCGACGTGCAGGGGACCCGTGGGATTGGCCGAAACGAACTCCACGTTGACCGTCCGCCCCGCTCCCCACGTGCCGCGCCCGTAGTCGCTTCCGGCGCGGGCGATGACGGGAAGTTGGTCCCTGAGATAGTCCTTGCTCAGATAGAAATTGATGAAGCCGGGCCCTGCTATCTCGGCCTTCTCGATGTGGACCGCCGAAAGGTCGAGCCGATCGACGAGTTCCTGAGCCAAGTCGCGAGGGCTCCGCTTCATCCGCTTGGCCAGCACCATGGCGAGGTTCGTGGCAAGGTCGCCGTGCGCCAGCTCGCGAGGTCGCTCGAGCAGAACCTCGAAATCGTCCCCGGCACCCAGCCCCTTCGCCACCTCCGTAAGCGCCGCATTCAGCTCCGGCAGACGCATCTACGTCACCCTTTCTTCGGTGCCTTGTCCTTGGCGCTCGTCGACTTCTTCTCCTTGTCCTTGCCGGACGAAGTCTTGCTGCCGGTCTCGCCCTTGTCCTTCTTCTCCGCCTTCTTGTAGGAGTCGCTGCGGTAGTCGGTGGTGTAGAAACCGGAGCCCTTGAACAGCAGGCCGGCACCTCCAGAGATCAAGCGCTCGGCCACGCTCTCGCACTTGGGGCATTCTTCGCCCACGGACTCGGTCATCCTCGCAGAGAATTTCTCAAAGCGATGGCCGCAGTTCCCGCACCTGTACTCGTAAGTCGGCATGCTCCGCTGTTCGCCCTCGTGTGCTAGAGTAAGTGCGGGCGAAAGTTATCCGAAGGGGTATCCAGCTTCAACTCGCGGGACTGTACTCGCCCCACGCATCCCGCAGCGCATCGCTGATCTCGCCGAGCGTGGCACGCAGCTTCACCGCACCTACGATCGAGGGGAGCAGGTTCTCCTCGCCTCGAGCGGCCTGCCGCAGCCCTTCCAGCGCGCTCCGAACGCCATTCCCGTCGCGGCGGCGGCGGATCTCGTCCAGCCGGGCCCGCTGCCGGGCTTCCAGTTCGGGGAATGCCGGCTGTTCGATGCGGGGTTCCGGCTCTTCTTCCTGATAGGCGTTCAGCCCCACGACCACGCGGTCGCCCGCCTCGACCTCCAGTTGGTATGCGTAGGCGGCACGCTGAATCTCGTCTACCATGTACGGGATCGAGCCAGCCGCTCCGCCGCGCTCCTCGACTTGGGACAGGTAATCCCGCGCCAGCCGCTCCAGCTGCGAAGTGAGCGTCTCGACGTAGTAGGAGCCGGCCAGAGGGTCGGCGGTGCTCGCCGCGCCCGATTCGTGTGCCACTAGCTGTTGCGTGCGCAGCGCGAGCTTGGCCGAATCCGCGGTGGGAAGAGCGAGCGCCTCGTCGTAGGCGTTCGTGTGGAGCGATTGGGTCCCGCCGAGCACGGCCGCCAGCGCCTGGACCGCCACTCGCACGACGTTGTTCAGCGGCTGCTGCGCTGTGAGCGTGGACCCTCCCGTCTGCGTGTGGAAGCGAAGCAGGCAGGCGCGATCGGAGGCTTCGTATCGCTCGCGCATCAGGCTCGCCCACAGGCGCCGTGCGGCGCGGAACTTCGCCACCTCCTCGAAGAGGTCGTTGTGAGATGCGAAGAAGAATGATAGACGAGGTGCGAAGTCCTCCACCCGCAGGCCCCGCGCTATGGCCCTCTCCACGTACTCCAGTCCGTTCGCCAAAGTGAAGGCGATCTCTTGCGCCGCCGTGCAGCCCGCCTCGCGCATATGGTAGCCGCTAATCGAGATGCTGTTCCAGCGCGGCAGCTCTCGGGCGCAGAAGTCGAAGATATCGGTGACGAGCCGCAGGCTGGGTTCCACCGGAAAGATGTACGTACCGCGCGCCACGAACTCCTTGAGAATGTCGTTCTGGACCGTGCCGGCCAGCGTATCGCGGCCGATACCCTGTTCGTCCGCCAACGTGATGTACATGGCCAACAGGATCGCCGCCGTCGCGTTGATGGTCATCGAGGTCGAGACGCGCGAGAGATCGATGCCATCGAAGAGGACCGCGAGGTCGTCGACCGTATCGATGGCCACACCGACTCGCCCAGCCTCCCCGCGCGCCATGAGGTGATCCGAGTCGTAGCCCATTTGCGTCGGCAGATCGAAGGCCACGGAGAGCCCGGTCTGCCCGGAGTCGAGCAGGAAGCGGAAGCGTCGGTTCGTATCTTCGGCGGTGCCGAACCCGGCATACTGACGCATCGTCCACAGGCGGCCCCGGTACATCGATTCGTAGACGCCGCGTGTGAACGGAAAACGGCCAGGCACACCCGGATCCGGCGCCTCCGCCGCCCGGATATCGTGCGGCCCATATAGGGGCTGAACCTCGATCCCGCTCGTATTCTCTACCTTTCGCTCTGCCATCTTAGAGACCAACCGAAGTGAAACGTCAGAGGGAAAGAGCGCCTCAGCTCCGCGGCTCGACCACCAGCAGGGGCTCGCCCTTGTCCACGGCCTGCCCGGCCGCGACGCGCACGTCGGTCACCCGGCCGGCCGACACCGCTTTGATTTCGTTTTCCATTTTCATGGCTTCGATCACGATCAGCGCCTGCCCGCGCTCGACTTCGTCCTCGGGGTCCACCTCCACCTTGATGACCAGGCCGGGCATCGGTGCCCTGACCTCCACCGGGCCATGGCTCACGGCAGCGGAGCCCGACAGCTCGCGGATGGCTTTGCGACGCTCGTCCAGGGCGAGCGCTTGGTGGCGGCGACCGCCCACCTCGATATCCCATTCCCCGCGCTGCTCGCGACGCCGGGCGGAAAGCGCGTAAGAGCGACCATCCAGGACCAGGTGCCAGAGATGCGAATCGTGGTTCGGCCGCAGATCGGCCTCGACCTTGCGGCCGTCAAGCCGCAGACCTTCCGGGCCGATGTCTATTTCACAGGTTCGGCCTGCGATTTCGACGAAGTACTTCATCCTCTCGTTCGGTTCGAGTGGCTGCGGGATACCGCCTGCAATCGCTCACAAAATCAACGCCTTATCCCTGCCGCGCAACGGGTGACCGTCCTCCCCAACCTCGCTGACGACCGTTGTCTCTCCCTTCCCCCTCGCCTCCTCATCCTCATCCTCATCCTCATCCCCGTCCTCGTCCTCGCCCCGGCCGCGCCCTCGCCCGCGCCCTCGCCCGCGAATGCCTCCCCAAGCCGCCTGTCCCACAACATGCGACGCACCTAAATTACCGGCCATGTCGAAGCAGAAATCTCCCCGGATCCTCGTCATCGAGGACGAGGCCGACATCGCGGCGCTGGTGGCATACCAACTGGCTCACGCCGGGTTTCAGGTCAGGACCGCTTCCACAGGAGGCGAGGCGCCGATCGTCGCCGCCCAACCGCGTTCGATCGGGGCCCGGCGCTGAGCACGAGCGCTATCTTCGAGTCCCCACGCTCTGCCGCCCCGCGTCGCACTTTTCAGATTGCGGGCTAGCCCTTACAGTTAGCGCCAGGCAGGCTCAATGCGGACTTGCTAAGCCTGCGGCAGCGGATCTTCAAGCGGCACCATCATCCTCGAGAGAGGTTTCGTGGGACGGACCGGGGCAATTCTCCTTGCAGCGCTTCTCGTAGCACCGCTTCTTCTGCCGGGTGGTCGCCTCCTGGCGCAAGAGGCAGACACCACGATCGTCAATACCCAGCTGTGGGTGGAGGCCCTGGCGGACAAGCGCCTATCGCAGAAGCTCCAGGCGGACATGTTGGTTGGCACGCGCTTCCTGGTCTCGGGCCAATCGAACTGGACCAGGTTCGACCTAAGACCCAGCCTGACGTACAGGGGCGGCTGGCTCGTTGTACCGGTCGGGGCGCTGTTCTCTTTCACCGCACAGACCGACGACGTCAATTCTTTCGAGCTACGGCCGTTCGTCGGGGCGCGGTTCAGCTGGTCTCCCAGGCTGCGATTCATCTTCAGGAGTTATACGCGGCTCGAGTATCGCTACTTCACCTATTCCGATGACACCAACGAATCCAGTTGGAGGGTCAGAACGCGACTCGAGGCGGACATAGCCCTCAACAATCGGAGCCTGCTCGCGGACCGGACGCTGAAGTTCCTTACCGATGCCGAGGTGTACGCCGACGTGAGGGGTAGCATCGGAGAGACGTTCAACAACCGGTGGCGCTTTCGCTTCGGCCTGGGATACCGGCACAGCTACGCGTTGCGCATCCGATTCTGGTACGTGATCCAGCGCTCCAGGGGCACTCTGGACGAGAGCTTCAACACGACCGACAACATCTTCCGGTTCCGGGTAGGATACTACGTCCAGTAGCCGGCCGCCCACGTTCGCGAGGGCCCGCTCGGCCACTCTATCGGGTTGCACCTTTCGTTGCTCAGCGATATTTCTTAGCGCCGTGAAGGCAAGGGACCTTTCCGACATCCAGAGATCTGCGCGCCGCCGCCGTACCGCGGCCGGCATCGCGCTCGCGCTGTCGTCCGCCCTGCTGCCGCCGACCGCGACCCCGCTCATAGCTCAAAAGACCGACGTGGTGATCCTGAGAAACGGTGACCACATCACGGGTGAGGTGAAGAAGCTGGCGCTCGGCAAGCTCTCCTATTCGACCGACGACATGGGAACGATATCGATCGAGTGGGAGAAGATCGTCCGCATCACGAGCCGACACTACTTCGAGGTCGAACTGACATCGGGTCTGAGGTATTTCGGCAATTTGCAGGAGGCCGATACCGGACAAGTGGTAGTCGTACTAGACGAACATCGCGACACGCTCGACTTAGCGCGCATCGTACGCGTCGACCCCATCGAGACCGACCTTTGGGAGCGCTTCAAGGGCCACATCGATTTGGGGTTCAGTTTTCAGAGAGCCAACCGAATAATAGAGTTGAGTGTCAGCGGAGAGGTGAACTATCGCACGCACAAGTGGAACCATAGTCTGAGCTTCAGCTCGTACTTCCAGGACCAGGATACCGCCTCGAGTACGAAGCGAAACTCGCTCGACCTCGTAGGGCAGCGGTTCCTGGCACGCAAGTGGTCGGGCTTCCTCAAGGGTTCGCTGGAGCAGAACCAAGAGCTGAGCCTGGACTTGCGAGCTTCGCTGGCGGCTGGCGGCGGCCTCTACTTCGTACAAACCAACCACGCCATCTTCGACGTGCTCGCCGGGTTAAACGTAACCGACGAGAGATTCACCGGCGAAGAGGATAGGGCAAACAGCCTCGAAGGCCTGCTCGCGGCTGAGTATTATTACTTCCGCTTCGATTCCCCGAAGACCGATGTCACCACATCGCTCTTCGCCTACCCGAGCCTCACGGACTTCGGGCGTGTGCGGCTCGACTTCGACTTCTACGTCGCCTACGAGATCCTCTCGGACTTCACGATAGGTCTGACGATCTTCGACAAGTTCGACAGCCGGCCACCCTCCGGGGATGCCGCCAAGAACGACTTCGGGACCAATCTCTCGGTCGGCTGGAAATTCTGAGCGCTCACATCCCGTTGTCCCGCGTCTCCGTGGCACGATACTCGAACGCCTTGTTCGGAAAGGGCGGAGGCGGCGGCACCTCGCGCGGATCCCTCTCGATCTGTTGCAGAAGGTACCGCATCGCCGCATCGAGCTGCGCGTCCGCGCCGTTGAAGGTGGCGTGAGGCAGGTTGTCGACCACGATGTCCGGCACCACCCCAATCTGCTCGATCAGCCACTCTCCCTCGGGGCCGTACACACCCATGCTAGGAGCCCGGGCCAATCCGCCGTCGCTGAGGCGATTGGACGAACCCAGCCAGATCTCACCGCCCCACGTGCGCATTCCGATGACCGCACCAAGACCGAGACGCCGAAAGCCGTCGGCGAAGGCCTCGCCGTCGGAGGCCGTGTTCTGATCCACCAGGACGACCATGTGGCCACGGAACGCGTACTGCATGTTCCAGGTGGGCTGGCCGACCCTACTCTTCCAGTACATCCAGGCGCGCCGCATCAGCTTCTCCAGGATGAAGCTGTCGATGTTGCCACCCCAGTTGTTGCGAACGTCGATGATCAGGCCCTGCCGGTTGAAGACCGGGTAGAAGTCGCGATACCACTGAGTGATGTCATTGCC
>JBDHHL010000254.1:0-6672 GCA_039589375.1 Gemmatimonadota bacterium
CGTTAAACCGTAGCCCATCTGAGCCAGGGCGCAGGGTCATCGCGAAGTCACCCGTAGCCCTCGCCTCCGGGGACTCCCAACGTGCGTTTTGCGCCTCGAGCACCACCTGGTCCAGGTAGCTCAGGAAATGGAAATCGAGGTGGGCAACGCCAGGTGGAAGCTGCGGTATCAGCCAGACCAGGTCCTCTGTGGTCACCGGGTTCCCGCGCAATGTGAACTCGTAGTCTGGCCGGGACCTGAGGGTCACCCAGCCCTGCCCGAATATGTGAGAATCCGGCAGCTCGGCCTGCCAAACCTGGAAGGACAGCGTGTCGTGGACGACCTCGATATCCGCACGAAGTTGTTCTATCTCCACCGGCTCGCCGATGATCGTCGCCCGACTGCTGAAAGTCGTGATCTGAAAGAGGCGACCAAGATCTGACGGGCCCGCGACTCGCGTGTTCGGGAACGTCGCATTGAGTCGCTCGAGCCGGATTACGCGCTCCCATCCGGCATCGGTCTCTTCCAAGTGCCAACGCACCGAGTCCGGGTCGAACCCAGGATCCGGCTCCCAGGCAGTTCGAAGTGAAACATCTCCGGACCGTATCGTCACCTCACGCAAGACGACGCGCCGACTGCGGCCGGGTTCCTCATCGCTCTGCGACCCGCCTCCCCTTCCGGCAAAGACCCTGAGGAAGTTCCACCCTACCTCGGGCTCGATACGGAACTGCACCACCGGACCGACGATGGTTACCTTGTCGAGCGTCACATTGCCGATCAGGAAGTCCGCCCAACGGTAGTGGACCGACAACGTGTCAGCGCGGAGGAATTCTCTCCCATCCGGCTCGTATGCTCTCACGCCCGCCATCCGCACCATGCGGAGCAGGTCTCCTTCAAGGACCTCATCGATCTCGACTCGCCCCTGGATCGCCCCGTTCAACTTCTCGAGCGCGTACGATCGGACCTGCTCACGCCCCCAACTCGTGCGCGTGAACATCATGCCCGCGCCGGTGGCCAGAAGCAGAAACGCTCCTATCAGCGCAAGCGGTATCCCGATCAGCAGCTCTTTCCAAGTCACTTAGAACGCGTGTCCTATCGAGAAGTGAAACTGTAGACGATTCAAGGCTTCCTGTATGCCCGACGCTTCGTACGGGTCGTAGGGGAAGAGGACTGCCTCACCATCGTTGCCGACGAGCTGTATGATCGATGTGCTACCATCGATCTCCAGCGCGGTCACCATGGGAAGATGCTCGGTACCCCCTGTGTTATATCCGACATCCAGGCGCAGGGGTCCCACCGGACTTCGGTAGCGCACGCCGACTCCCGGCGACACGCGTATATCCTCTGCCTCCGGAGAGCTGATTTCTCCGCCCGTGTTCCAGACCTTTCCCAAGTCGATGAACGCGACGCCCGTCCATCGCTCGGACCCCAGGGGCACGCGAAGCTCCGCATTGGCCACGATCGCGTTCTCGCCGCCTACCGGCCGCGGGAACGCACCGCCCGACGTCACTCCCGCCGCGACCGGATCACACTCCCACGTGTTCTCGGGAGATACCAGAGAAACATCGCAGCCGTCAGGATTGTCCTCGGAGAGCAACAAGTTCGACGGATCCACGAGCAGCACCTTGGGGCCGAGCAGGTTCTGCCCATATCCGCGCACTGTAAACGCTCCCCCCGCATAATGGCGTTTAAGCGGATGCGTCACGTCCCCTTCAGCGTCGGTGAGCGGTACGTCTTCCAGTCCGGACCCTATTGGACGAACCAGTCCACCACGCAGCCTGAGGGCCAGGACATTTCCCGATCCCAACCGTTGGAACCAGCTCACCTCGCCGGCCGCACGGTAATACGCCCAATCTGATCCCGTGAAACGGGAAGCGGTCTCACCCTCGACAGTCCATCTGTAGCCCTTCGTAGGATTGAGGACCGCGTCGGTTCTACTCTGTGCAAACGTCAAGGCCACCCACGAAAGCCACCGTGTCTCGGACAGAGTGGCGATATCATCAGGCGCGCAGATTCCGAGATTGGCGCACCAGAGAACATCCGCGCTGCCTTCCTCCAGACTGTCGCGCGCCGGCCGGTAGCTGGCGATGATCGCTGTGCCGGGCGAGATCTCGCGACTGAAGCGTACGTTGGCGCCGTAACTCACGCGGGCGTAGATGGCGGGGAGGCTCTGCCGCTCGGCGAAGACGCCTAGATGAAGCCAGTTCTCGGTCCCTAGAAACCACGGCTGCTGGAAATCGGCGCGCAGCCGCCAGTTGACCTTGTTGTACGGGTTCGTGGTGACGTCACCTTCCTCTAAGGGCACACCGGCATAGGTGCACGGGAACTGCCGCGCCAAGGTGGAAGCCCCAATGTTCGATAGCTTTCCCGTCAGTTCCAGCGTGCGCGTACCACCGAAGAAATTGCGGTGAGCCCACCCCACCTCCACCTGCAGACACTCGGTCGTCGAAACGCCACCTCCAAACTGGATGGCGTGAGTCTTCGCTTCGTTGACCTGAACCAGGACGTCCATGACCGAATCCGATTCAGAAGCACGCCGGGTTATCGACACATAGTCGAACAACGCCATCGAGTAGAGGGCCCTCTGGCTGCGAGCCAACTCCTCATGACTGAACACATCGCCGACCCGAAACGATAGCAGCCGCTTGATGTCGTCCGGATCAACTTCCACGGCTCCCTCGATGTCGATGACCCCGATCCTCGACAGAGGTCCCAATTCGGCTCTAAGCGTGACGAATGCGCTGAGGCTGTCATCGCTCGGGATCGAGGCGCTTCGAAGAATGACCGCGTCCGCGTATCCTCGGTTCTGCAGACCCCGCTCCATCGCCTCGACCGAAGCGGTTAGAGCCACCTCGCTGAACGGCTGACTGACTTCAAGCTGCATCTCCGAGATGATTGCGGCCGAATCCGCAAGGCCGCCGAGCCCTTGCACTTCAAGGCCACGAACGACGACCGGCTGACCCTCATCGATTTTGAAGGCTACCTCGACTTGTCCGTCGCTCCGAACGATGCTGGTATCGACCTGCGCTCTGCGATAGCCCTGCCGGTAGTAGAATACGCGAATGCGAGCCACGTCAGTTCTGAGTTCACGAGGATCGAAGCGCTCGATCCGCTTGAACTCGCCGATGCCAATCCAACAGAAGGGGCTCAGAACGATGGACTTACATCCGCTCGCCCGAGTCGCAATGCTGCGCTTGATCCGATCATCTGGGAACGCGGCATTACCCTCGATCTCGACACGCCGAATGATTGGGAGAGTGTCGCGCGCGGTCGTCTGGACCTGCGCGGCCACCGGTGACGCCAGGCCCGCACTCAGAAGGATAGGGGCAAGAAGAAGTCGAGTTCTACCGCACACAGGCCCGCCTGCAACCCGGCCAAACGGGTCCGGGAATGGCAAGCCACTCAATCGCGCCCGTACGTGTCTCCCGGACCAGCTGAGCCATCGAAGTACTGTTTCTCACCACTCGGGAAGTAGTGCTTGCTGATGGGCACGAACCTCGACGGATCCGCGGCCCAAGCGTGATGCGCCACGCTAATCACTCCGTCATCAATGCGAATGACGTTCAGAGTATTCCTCATCCGCTCGCGACCACGACCACGTCTGGAAGTGCTGGTGCCGCATTGGACAATCACGATACCACGGCGTCGCAGATCACCAGGGAAGAAATCGAGCGAAGTGCCTATGTAGGCGCGATGCGTGTGTCCCGCCAGGATGAGATCGACATCCGCCTCGGTGAAGCGCCTCAGCGCGCGCCTGGCAAGCGGCATCACGTTGGCCTTCTCGAAGCCCGGCGGCGGCGCCAGGTGGTGGTGCGTAACCACGATCCGGACCAGCGAATCGTCCGCGGCCTCAAAAGCCTGAGTGGCGAACCGGAGTTGCGACCGCCGAATCCGCCCGTTTGTCAGCGTGAACCTGCGACTCGAGTTCAGGGTGACGATCAGCAAACCCGCCACCTCGGTCACGGTGTTCAACTCGCTGCAGATATGGCGACGGTAGTACCGATACGGCGCTAGGAATCGCTCCCAGATGCGATAGAACGGAACATCGTGGTTTCCCGGAGTCACGACGATCGGCTTGTTGAAGCGCTTCAAATATTCAGCCGCCTGGCGAAACTGATCCTCTCGGGCACGTTGGGTTAGGTCGCCGGACACAACCACAACGTCGGGATCGATCGCGCGACTGTGATCGAGAACTGCCTCGGCCACTTCCGGGAGGAAGGGCTTCCCGAAATGGAGATCCGATACGTGAAGGAGTGTCGCCACCGGCGCTAGCCCGCGCTCGCCTCTGCCGCCTGCCCACTCCGGCGTTTGCTGAATGACCAGACGCCGATCGCCCCTCCAACGATCAGCGCAATGCTGATCGCCTGCGCGAGAGTGAGAACGCCGAAGAAACGATCATCCTTGACCCGGAAGAACTCGACGAAGAACCGCTCGACACCGGAAAGCATCAGGTAGAGAAAGAACAGCCAGCCGGCTCGGTGGTTGTGGCGCCTCATGCGCCAGAGCAGCGCAAAGATGGCCAGCGTGAGTACGACCTCGAAGAGTTGTGTAGGGTAGACCCGCAGCACCTCCCAATCAGCGATCGCCTCGGGCACCTCGACCCCGAACGAGTCGCGGAGGTTTCCCGCCGTCGACGGCGGCGAACCCTGCGGGAACGCCATACCGATCCAGCTGTCGGTCGGGCGGCCATAGTCGTCGCCTACCAAGAAGCAGCCGATGCGCCCAATCGCGTAGGCGATCGGCACGCTCAGAGCTGCCACGTCAGCCACTTTCCAGAACGGCAGCTTCTCTCTTTTCAGCACGTACGTCACACCGATGCTGCCACCGAGCAGTCCGCCGTACCACACCAAGCCAGCCCTCGAGAAGATCGTCCGGAACGGGTGCTGGACGAGGAGCGGCCAGTTGAGGAAGGCGTAGTACAGCTTCGCACCGACGATCCCGCCGACCAGCGCTCCCATGAGCAGCGACCAGGCAACGTCCTTCTTGTAACCTTTCCGCTCGAACTCGAGGCTCCCCACCCAACCCGCAGCGAGGAAGGCGAGGCCTAGCATCAGGCCAAACGATGTGAACTCTATTCCTTTGAATCTGAAGAGAATCGGGTGCATTGTCTCAATCCGCCTTGGAGGCGTCAGGTCGCATCAAAGCGTTCGCGTCAAGCTTGCACGATACCGGGCATCGGAAGATCCGCTCTCGCGTTCAAGTCGAGCCCAGACCGTTCGCCCCGTCCGAGTCGAAACTGGCCCGCTCGCGCTACCATCGCCGCGTTGTCGGTGGCGAGCCGGGGCGACGGCACGAACACTAGATGGCCGGGTGCCAGGCGTTCACTGATGCTCTCCGCCAACCTCTTATTCCGGGCGACACCGCCTCCCAGTACGACCTTGCTGCTATCGGTCGCCCGCACCGCACGCAGCGTCTTCTCTGTCAGCTGCTGTACCGCCGCTTCCTGGAAGGCAGCGCTGAGGTGTGGGATTTCCTCTTCAAAGCGCCCTTCGGCCTGGAGCTCCCTCACCCGCATGAGAACAGCTGTCTTCAGGCCGCTGAACGACATGTCAAAGTAGTCGCTGCCATCCTCCTTCTGTCCCGGCCGCACCATCGGCACCGGGAACCGATGCCGGGCAGGGTTTCCATCCCGAGCCAACCGCTCGATCGCCGGGCCGCCAGGATAACCCAAGCCCAGCAGCCGCGCCACCTTGTCATACGCCTCGCCGGCCGCATCGTCTCGAGTTTGACCCAGTAGCCGGTACCGTCCCCAACCTTCGACATGAAGCAGCAGCGTGTGGCCGCCCGATACGAGCAGGGCCACGAACGGCGGTTCCGCCCGCTCGTCTTCCAGCACCGACGCGAAGAGGTGAGCCTCCATGTGGTGCACGCCGATGAACGGCCGTCCCAGCGCGAACGCCGCTGCCTTTACCCAATTCACGCCGACAAGCAGCGAGCCGATGAGCCCCGGGCCGGCGGTCACCGCGAAGGCATCGACGTCCTTCAGACTGATGCCCGCTTCCGCGAGCGCCCTCGCAACGACGGTATCTATGACCTGAAGTTGAGCACGAGACGCGACTTCAGGCACCACCCCTCCGAAGCCTCCATGCATGTCCTGGGTCGCGATAACGTGCCCCAGCAGTTCTCGCTCGCCGCGCAGAACAGCCGCAGAGGTGTCATCACATGAAGTCTCGACGGCGAAGATGATCACGGCGTTCATGGCAAGAGATCGTGATCCTGTACACTCAGCGTGGCTGGCTGCCTTCGCCGACAGCCACGACACGCGCGGAATCGGGCTCGATAGTCACTACCAGGAACGGATCCGGCACCGACAGGCTGATCGGGAGCAACTGACCGATGTCCGCCGAGCCGCGGAACCGAACCTCCGGGGACAGGTCCTCGGCCCGCACAGCCACTACTCGACTGGGCGGCCCGACGATACGCACATCCACCAATGACGGCTCGATCCTGATCTCGCCGGCGTCAGCGCCGCTTAGACGCACAGGAACGCCGGGGAATGTCCGTTCTTCTCTCGCTTCTATTGGGACCGTAACCCGAACGCGAGGCAGCGAGAACGCCACCAGGCTGTCGTACTCTACCGTGTTGAGCGGAAGATCGATGTTGACCGACTGGCGGACTCTATCACGCTCGTAAAGAACCGTGAAGACCGTGTCGATCAACTCCACCAATGGCTGCGGCCCGACCACGGCGACG
>JBDHHL010000255.1:0-6634 GCA_039589375.1 Gemmatimonadota bacterium
GCCGAAGAGGCATACTTTTCTAACGATATATCGGATTTCTGTCAACAAGGGAAACTTGGTACTGTGCGGTCACACTCGGGACGGGCTCGCGAACGTGGAAGGCTGTGCTAGTGGCTCGTCGCGACGTCCGCCCCTGTTTCGCTCGCCTGCCAGGTGATGATGGGAGCGTGATGGGCTGTGTAATCGACGATCGGGACCTCGGTGGTTGCCAAGGCTCGCGGCTAGTGAGCCGCGCTCGGACGTCGATTGCGACGGGATACCGGACGCGTGGTCACCGACCGTTTTCTCTGTGCGGAGACAACATTCCTCAAAAGGTCTAGCGCTCGCTGAGCAAGATGATGGTCAGAGTGAGGGAGGCGAGCACCGACACCGGGACAACGATGTCCTTCCAAATACTGAATTGTGACTGCCGGTCGACGAAGATCTGATCACCGGAGACTACCTCGACGTTCCACAAGGAGGTCAGCTCTTGGCTCATGCTCCAGGAACGACCTCGACGTTCCCAATTCTCTTGGAGCAGGGTCAACTCATATTCCGAGCCATCGCGAACCAGGCGGACCTTGTCCAGCTGCGCCTCCGGGGTCGGGCCACCGGCATGACCGATCGCTTCGGCGACGGTGGTACCCCACGCGAGGTGGTACGCGTTAGGCTGGTCAACCTCGCCGGTAACGGTGATGCTGGAGAGCGGCTCGACCACGAGCTGCGCTCCTTGCAAGTAGGTCTCGAGGAACTCGGAGAGACGCTCACGGGCAGCCGGAAGCGTGAGGCCAGCCACCGTGACCTCTTGGTACAGTGGATGGACCAACGCGCCAGCGGCGCTGATCTCGAACTCGCCGCTGAATTCCGGCTGGCGCCATACCTCAACCCGCAGGATGTCGCCGCGCTTGAGCTCGAACTGCTGCTCAGGCGTGGGGGCGACAAACTCGGCGGACGGCGAGGGGCTGGCGCACGCCATCATCAACAACTGGGTGTATGCCAGACAGAGCGCCGTCGCTCGCTTGGCTAAGTTCCGGGCAGGTGAACTTTTAGTCCTCATGTTCCTCAACACGGATCTCCTATTCGACGGAAGAACTCCGATCCGAAGGGTTGGAAAGAGAGTCGAACCCGGGATCCCTCCCGAGACGCCCGCAGGCTATGGGCATACTGACGACGGACTGCAAGCCGGGAACGCCGGTTTCGCTCACGGCTTGGCGTAGGCATAGTAGTACTGCCGTTCGGCCGCGAGCGTGCCGCTCGGATCGTTTAGCACAGCTCCCACAACCCGCGCCCCCACCGTATCAAGCTCCCTCAGCGCCTCCTGCACGGCTTGGCGCTCGGTCCGGCCGGCTCGAATGACGAGCATGACACCGTCCGCGACCGAGGCCAGCGCGGGTCCGCTGGCGGTCGCCAGCACGGGCGGCCCGTCGACGATGATCATGTCATACTCTTCAGCAAAGCGGTCCAGGATTTTGCGGATTTCCGTGCTTCTGGTCAGCGATGAGGGGCTGGGGTGGGTCCGGCCCCGAGGAAGCAGGAACAATCGAGGCGCGCCCGTGCTGCGCACGGCGCCGGTCGCCGCCTCGCCCGCAAGCATCTCCGCCAAGCCTGGCGCTTCTGGGACGCCAGCCATCTCGTGGATCCTCCCGCGCCACATATCCCCGTCGATGAGGAGCACGCGCGGTCCCTCCTCAGCGATCGACGCAGCTAGATGGACAGCGGTCAGCGTTTTTCCTTCCCTGGGGGTCGTGCTGGTGACGACCAGGCTTTTGACGTCCCTCGCCCACTCCCCGAATAGGAGGTTCGTTCGCAGCATGCGATAGGCCTCACGGGCGAAGCTGCCGTCCGTGGCGAGCGTGGAGACACGTTGCCCGTCCCCTTCTCCGTCTCCAGCGCCGTCCGGCGGAAGCGAGCGCCACCCTGATTCCGCCAGGTTGGGGCGGGCCTCTGGAATGACACCCAGAAGCGGCAGATGGAGGAGGGCTTCGACCTCCTCTCGTCGGCGAATCGAGGGGTTACGGTGCTCGAGAAGGAACGCACCGCTTCCCGCCAGGGCCAGTCCCATGAGGAGTCCTAATACCAGCTTCAGCGCACGCATCCCGGGCAAGGGCTTGTAGGGCCGCGTCGCCAGGTCAACGATGTCGACTTGCCCGACCGCAACGGCCTCGGCCATCCCGGCTTTCTGGTACTCCTCGCGCAATTGGTCGACCATGCTCCGGTAGGTCTCGACCATCTGGGCGAGGCGTGCCTCTTCCGCTAGCTGAGTCGGAAGCCTCGACATTGCCACGCCCATCCGCGAGTCCAGTTCCTGCAGGGCCTCGGCGCGCGCGTCGAGCGAGGCCAAGTGGCTCCATAGGGCGCCGATTAGGTCCTCTTCGGCACCGGCCATCAGCTCACGCAAGCGCTGGACGTCGGGGTTCGTACCCGGGGTCCCGAACACACCGGTCGTCAGGGAGTCGATCGACGTTCGGTAGCGCAAGAGTTGCTGGTGCAGCTGGGAGACAACGGGGTTCTCCGCGATCCCCGGTGACGAGACCAGCGTACGGAGGACCTCCCACCGTCCCTCATCCATCGAGCCGTCAAGCCGATCCAGGAGGGTCTGGAACATGCGGCGGTCCGCGTCGAGCTCTTCGCGCCGGATGTCCAGAGTCATGCGGTTCTCTTGCTGTGCGGCAAGCTCCTCCCGCGCGTCGTAGGTCTGCGCCCTGTTCCGGAACGCGGTGAGCCGCCGCTCCGCCTGTCGCAGGCTCACGTCGGTCTGGGCAAGCTGTTCCTCGAGGAAGATGCGGCGACGGCCTGCGCGGCTCTGCGAGAAGTTCGCATCAAACGCCTGGTACCGGGTCACCAGCGTGTTCACGATGCGCTGGGCGGTGACCGGATCGGGGTGATCGAAGGAAACGTCTACGATGTTCGTCTCGTCTCGCGCCGAGACGCGCAGTTTGCCCAGCAAGCGGTCCACCGCACGATCGCGTGAGGTTACAGGCCACGTGGCGTGCTCCGTGGATGGTTGCCCACCCAGGACGAGGTGCACGCCCTCCATCTCGAGTGGCTGACCGTAGACCCCGCGTCGCCAGGCCCGCTGCGTGCGCACCGAATACCTGTCCTGGGCGAACTCCAGCCACAACGTATCCGCGGTCGCGTCTTGTGCGATGTGCACGGCCTCGAGCAGGCCCGGCTCAAACCCACGATACTCGGTTCCCAGACGGAATCCCACCGAGTCCACGACTTCTCCGATGAGCGAGCGACTACTGATGAGCTGTACCTGCGAAGTCAGTGGATTGACGTAGCGTTCGGACTCCCGCACGCGTGTCTCGATTCCACTCGTCATGGCCTCGCGGTCATCGCCGACCCGTAGCACCGAGGTCGCGCGATAATGGGGTACCTGAATGAGCACCCATACAGCGGCCAGGGCGAGCCCGACCGCCGCACCACCCGCCAAAATCCGCCACCAACGGCGCGCCGTCTCGACCACTTCGGAGAACTTGATGGTGTCGGCCCCGCCGGAAGAGCGATAGCTACTTCCTGGCGCTTGCCCTAGCTGTGTTGGCCGATAAAAGCGATGTCCTTCGCTCCCTGCCAATCGCTCGTCGCCGTTCTGCCCACTCATCTAGACATACCTACCTTTCCTGGGTATACCACATTGCCCTCGTTCTCTACGGGACCATATTCGCCGTCTTGTATCTCGTCTTCCTTTTCTGTCTCGCCACCTGTCTTGCTTCGCAAATCATGCGCCGAGGACTGGCTCGAGCACCGGCGGACCTAGCTACCTAGTTCCCGGTCTTCTCGCTGATCCGGATGAGGGTCAGGGTGAGCGCGGCTAGCGTCGCCACCGGGGCAATGACGTCCCGCCAGATGCTGAATTCCGACCGGCGGTCAACGAAGATCTGATCACCAGAGACTACCTCGACATTCCCATAAGAGGCCAGCTCCTGTCGCAGGCTCAACTCATACTCCGAGCCATGTCTCACCATGCGGATCTTGTCCAGCTGCGCCACCGCGGTCGGGCCACCGGCATGACCGATCGCTTCGGCGACGGTGGTGTGCCACCCGAGGTGGTACAGGTTGGGCCTGCGAACCTCGCCGGAAACGGTGATGCCTGAGAGCGGCTCGACCACGAGCTGCGCTCCTTGCAAGTACGTCCTGAGGAATTCGGAGAGACGCTCATGGGCGGCCGGAAGCGTTAGGCCAGCCACCGTGACCTCTTGGTACAGTGGATGGACCAACGCACCGTCGGCGCTGATCTCGAACTCGCCGCTGAATTCCGGCTGGCGCCATACCTCAATACGCAGGATGTCACCGCGGTTGAGCTCGAGCTGCTGCTCGGGCGTGGGGGCGACAAACTCTGCGGGCTGCGAGGGACTGGCGCACGCCATCATCATCAACTGGGTGTATGCCAGACAGAGCGCCGTTGCTCGCTTGGCAAAGTTGCGGGCAGGTGAACCCTTGATCCTCACGTCTTTCAACACGGATCTCCTATTCGACGGTAGGCACTCGGAACCGAAGAGCCTGTACAGAGTGTGTCAGCGCACGACTCCGAGGTTGATTCGAATCTGTTTTAGCGGCGGGAGATGTAACTTCCGATGGTAGTAGGGGTTGTCTGCGACCACCGGACCCGGGTGGTGGACCGGGCGAGAGGACCTTTGTCCTAGCAAAATCATAATGCGGAAGGGGGGAATTGTCCAGTCCGGCAGTCGAATCTGGGGCGCGTAGCCAGAGCCTCATCCCTGCAGTCATCGACGGCAAATGCCGCTACCCGAATCGGTGAAGGTGTATCCGGGAACGGGGATGAACTCCCACTCGTACGAGTCGTCGTCGTGGAGGGTGAGCTTGATGACCCCGAATGACTGTTCGTCGTTGCGGACCTCGCTGTTGGGAGCCTGGACATCGTGTATTGAAACGCTAGTGCCACCGGTTCCCACGATGAACTCTCGGATGCCGGAGTCCGGGTCGGGGTTTCCGTCCGGGTCCTGGGGTGCGAATCGGTCGTAGTAATGGTAGTGACCGTTGATGACCACGTCGGTGCCGTACTCGTACAGCGCATCCCAAAACGGCTTCGTCTTGCTCGATACGAAGTCACAGCTCAAGCCGGACTGGCACGAATGGAAGCGGGGGTGGTGGAAGACGGCCATGACGCATGACTTCGTCGTGGCCGCCAGATCCGCGCGGAGCCACCGATCCTGAGGCGAACCTGGATCCAAAGGAACGAAGCTGCTGTTGCTGTTCAGCATCACGAGATGCCAATTCCCCACGTTCAGGCTGTAGTAGCCCAGGTTTCTCGGCCCTACCCGCCCACCGAAATAGTCGAAAGTCGGGTCGGCGTTCCCTAGATAGTACTCGTGGTTGCCGATCGTGGCCCACGTCCGATCCTTGAACCGACCCCAGCCGGGCTCGTAACACTCGGCGTACTCTTGCGCCGTACCGTTCTGGTAAACGTTGTCACCCGCGGTGAATACCAGCGCATCCGGATGCTCCACTAGGAGTGAGTCCACGAGGGCGGCCGTCTCTTCATCCCCGGTACTTGCGCAGCTGGCGATATCCCCCGCACCGATGAGCACCTGCCCGCCGCCGGACTGCTCAGGGGCGGTTGGGAGCTTTCGCGTGCAGGCGGTGACCATGACAACGGCGATGGTCATGCTCAGTGCTCGCAATGACGTCTCAAACGTCGCGCGCCTGCACCTTCCTGACTGTTCCGTGACGATCGTGCCTCTTTTTGTAGGCTATCTGATTGATTGTGTGGCGCCTAAGCGTCAATCTGAGCCGTTGCCGGCCTCGTCCTGAGGCCCGGCCCCCGCACGGGAATAAGCTATCCCCCCACAACCGGCTGGCTCTGCAGATCTGAAATGCCGAGCTGCTGACAAGATGTGTGAGATCGCACCAGCGGGTGGAGTTCGAGCGGACCAACCCGGGGACCTGACGTCGCCCGCCCGTCAGCGGCCCGAAGGGATCACCTCCGGCGAGCGCCCTCCTCATCGTCCCAGCTAGGGGATGCAGGAGTCGGGCCATGGAACCGATTCTGCACCCAGAAGCTGCGCGCCTAGACGCTGCTTTGGGGCCACGCCGCTCGGTGCACGCGGTCCGGTTTCGGCCAACGTTCTCCGGCAAAGCGTACTAAGACGCCATATGGGGGATACTCACACGAGCTGCCTACTTAACGAAGCTGTTCGGCGGTGTCGTGCTATCCCATGTGAGTCCGGCAGCCGTCACTTCGGTCACCGTGGTGGTGTACGTGCCCGACTGCGCGTTCGTGATCTTAAAGGTTACCGTGCCCGACGCGTCCGTAGTTGCCGTGCCGCCTCCCGGCGTCGGACCGTCGATCGTGGCAGTTACGCTAGCGCCCGCAACCGGGGCTCCGCTATTATCCACCAGGGTCACCGTGACTTCGAGATGTCTGTCCGAATTCCGCCCGCCTGAGGTGGTGTATCCATTCGATCCATCAGGCGTGAGCACATGCACTCTCGGGATGGGCGTGATTGTGAGGTTGACCGTGGCGGTCGCGGTGCCGCCGTTGCCGTCTGTGATCTCGTACTCGAAGGCGTCGCTCGTGGTCTCGCCGCCGTCGTGCGTGTAGTCGTAGGAGCCGTCGGCGTAGAGCGTCAGCGTACCGTTGACCGGCGACGTGACCGGCGTCGTGTTGACGGTGAGCGGATCGCCGTCGGGA
>JBDHHL010000256.1:0-6568 GCA_039589375.1 Gemmatimonadota bacterium
GGCTGCTGGAGTCGTTCTTCACGGCCACCGAGAACCCGTTCATGGGGCTCATGGTAGGCATCCTGGCGACGACCCTGGTCCAGAGCTCGTCCGTGACGACGTCTCTCATCGTCGCGCTGGTCGCGGCGCCGATCAACCCGCTTCCGATTGCCAACGCCGTCCCCATGGTGATGGGCGCGAACATAGGAACGACCGTGACCAACACGGTCGTCTCGCTCGCGCACATGGGGCGTCAAGAAGAGTTCCGCCGCGCCTTCTCCGTGGCCACCTGCCACGACTTCTTCAACTATATGGCCGTGGCTGCCCTGCTCCCCATGGAGATGCTGACGGGCTATCTGCAGAAGGCTGCCACTTCGCTCTCCTCGCTGCTGACCGGCCTGGGCGGCATGGAATACGACAGCCCGATCAAGGGCGCGCTCAAGGCGGGGCTCCAGCCGATAAAGGGCGGCATCCATGTGTTGACCGACTCGGAACGGGCCCAAGCCGTCATACTCATCGCCATCTCGGCCTTGTTGATCTACGTCGCGCTGATGCTTCTGGTGCGCGTGATGCGAAAAGCCATGCACTCTCGGGTCGAGGTGATCGTATCCCGCGGCCTGACTACGGCCCCGGTGTTCGCTATGCTGATCGGGGTTGTGGTGACGGTGATGGTCCAGTCGAGCTCGATCACGACGTCGCTGCTCGTTCCCCTGGCCGGCGCCGGGCTGATCACGCTCCGGCAGGCATTCCCGATCACAATCGGCGCAAACATCGGAACGACCGTGACCGCGGCGTTGGCGGCGCTGGCAGTGACCGGCCCCAACGCCCGCTGGGGTGTCACCATCGCGCTGGTCCACCTGCTTTTCAACCTCAGCGCCACCGTATTGATTTACCCGGTGGAGAGGATTCGCAACATTCCGCTCACGGCGGCTCGGCGTCTGGCCGATGTGGCCGTGAGGTCACGCAAGTACGCGTTGCTGTACGTCGTGGTCCTGTTCTACGGGCTGCCACTGCTGTTTGCAGCGCTGAATGGAATACTCGCCTAGCTGCGGAGGCCCATCATGCTTCGTGAACTGCTCAGTATCTTTCGCTCGGAGAAGCCGTTGGCGGAGATGGGCGAGAACTTTACCGAGATGCTTCGGCTAACCTACCAGATGACTCTGAAGGCTGGCGACATCTACTTCGGAAAATCGGTGGCGCCGGACGAGCGCACCCAGATCTACAAGCGGGACGTGGAGGTGAACCGGCTGGAGCGCGCGATCCGCAGGCAGGTCATCGCTCATCTGTCGTTGGGCAGATCGGCGTCGCTGCCCTACTGCCTGCTGCTGATGAGCCTGGTGAAGGACGCGGAACGGTTGGGCGACTACGCCAAGAACCTCTCCGAGGCCGGAGAACTCTACCCCGACCCGCTGCCCGACGACGATATCGTGGGAGAACTGCGAGAGATTCGCGCCGGCGTCGAGGCGGCGTTCGCGGTGACATCGGAGGTTTTCATTTCCTCCGATCGGGAGCGGGCTGTCGCCCTGATCAGCGAGGGACGCGACCTGACCCACCGGTGCGATGCGCTGTTCGCCTGGATCGCACAGAGCGACTACGATGCCGCCAGAGCCACGTCCGCAGCCCTTGGGGCCAGGTTCTATAAACGTATCGCGGGCCATGTTCTGAACATCCTGACAAGCGTCGTGATGCCTCTGCACAAGCTGGACTACTACGACGAGGAAGAGATCGAGAGGCAGGCTCAGGGGGAGACCAGCTGATCAGGAGCGATCAGCCGAGAGCGTAGAACCGACGGGCGTTCTTGCAAGTCACCTGGGCAAGCCGGACAGGGCTCTCGCCGCGAATCTCCGCCAACCGCTCGACCACGTGCTTCACGAACGCGGGCTCGTTCCTTCGCCCGCGCATCGGGACTGGCGCAAGGTAGGGGCTGTCCGTCTCCACCAGTAGCCGGCTCTCCGGAATTCTTCGCACCTGGGCTTCGGCCGCGAAGCTCTTGAAGGTGATCAAGCCCGAGAACGAGACGTACCAGTCGGCGGCCAGGCCCGCGTCCAGAAGCTCGTCGCCGGCGCTGAAGCAGTGCAGGACGCCGGTCACGCTACCCTCATGGTCCCGGACGACTTCAGCCGTTTCGACATCCGCCTCGCGGGAATGGACCACAACCGGAAGACCGAGCTGTACCGCCAACTCGATCTGAGCGCGGAAGGCTTCGATCTGCGTGTTTCGCGGGGCGTTGTCGTAATAGAAGTCGAGTCCGGTCTCGCCGACGGCTACGACATGATCGGAGGCGGCGAGTTCCCTCAACACAGCTAGAGAGCCCGAAGTGCACTTCTGCGCGACGTGTGGATGGATCCCGGCGGTGGCCTTCACTTGCGGTCGGCCGGCCATGCGGGCGAGTTCTATCGCTCGCTGCGCGTCGTCGAGGTCACTGGCGATGGAGACGACCGCCTCGACCCCCTGGTCGGCCGCCCGCGCCAGGACCTCTTCGACTTCGTTGCCGAACCGCTCGTCGGTCAGATGCGCGTGCGAGTCAAAGAGCTTCACACACCGCCCGCGCTGGCCGCCACTTTTCGCCGATCGGTCTTGCTGCGCACGCCACCCGAGCGGCGCTCCACCTCCAGCAGCGTGGGCGAAGCGACGAAGATCGAGGAGTATGTCCCGATGATCACACCAACGATCAAGACGATCGTGAACTCACGGATAACGGCCCCGCCGAAGATCGCCAGCGCCAACAGCACGGCAAGCGTCGTTCCGCTCGTCATCACCGTGCGCGGCAGCGTCTCGTTGATGGAGCGATTGAGTATGTCGATGTACGGCAGGCGCCTTTGCTTCTTGAGATTCTCTCGGATGCGATCGAAGATGACGATCGTATCGTTCAGCGAGTAGCCGATGATCGTGAGAATCGCGGCTACCGTAGGCAGTGAGATCTCGATGTTGAGCGCCGAGATTACGCCGAAGGCGATGGCCACGTCGTGGATCGTCGCGACGATCGCCGCGAGCCCGAACCGCCACTCGAAGCGGAACCCGAGATAGATCAACGTAAGAAAGAACGAGATCAACACGGCACCGATGGCCCGCTGCCTCAGCTCAACGCCAACTTTGGGACCCACCGCCTCCGTCCGCACTATATCGTACGAGCCCGCGCCGAACTGGCCGTCCAACGTCTGCTGGATGCGGCTCCCAAGCTCGCGGTTGCCCCCCTCGGTGAACTCGGCCATTCGGATCAAGAACTCGCTCTCGCCGCCGAAGTTCTGAACCTGGAGGTTTGTGAACCCAGCGCCTCCGAGCGTAGAGCGGAGATCGGAGGCGGATACGTCTTGTGTGAACCGTACCTGCAACAGCGTCCCGCCGGTGAAATCAACACCGTAGTTCAGGCCGCCGTGAAGCGCCACGGACAACAATCCAAGCACGATTAGCACACTCGATACGATGTAGGCGCTTTTCCTCTTCTCGAGGAAATCGAAGTCGGCGCCGGCTAATAGCCGCATGGCTCTGTACTCCTCGCTTCTCTATATGCTCAGCTCGGCGGTTGGCGACCGAGTCTCCAACCAGATGAGCATGAAGGTCCTGACCACGAATACGGCGCTAAAGAAGGACGCGACGATACCGATCGACAGGGTCACGGCGAACCCTTTCACCGGTCCTGTTCCGAACTGGTACAGAATAGTGGCGGTAATCAGCGTCGTGAGGTTCGAGTCGATGATGGCCGACAGTGCTTGCTGGAAGCCGCTGTCGACCGCCGTCCGCGGCGTCTTACCTGTGGCCGCTTCCTCACGTATTCGCTCGAAGATCAGTACGTTCGCGTCAACTGCCATGCCGATCGACAAAATCAGGCCTGCGATACCAGGTAGGGTGAGGTTTGCCCCCAGGCCCGCCAGGCCGCCGAGTATGATCAGCACGTAGATCAGCAGACCCAGAACGCTGAGGATTCCGGCCATCCTGTAGTAGAAGATCATGACCAGGACCACAGTCGCCAGGCCTATAATTCCGGCGACCTTACCCTGATCGATGGAGTCCTGGCCCAACGACGGGCCCACGGTCCGCTCCTCGATGATCTCCATCGGCGCCGGCAGAGCACCGGCGCGTAGCACCAAGGCGATATCCTGCGCCTCCACCAGCGTGGCGCCCGCGCCCAGCTCGATCTGGGCGCGATCGCCAAGCACATCGCGGATGACCGGCGGGTCACCCTGCACTCTCCCGTCGAGGATGATAGCCATCCGATCGCCGACGTGTCGGGACGTGCCGCGCTCGAATATCCGACCACCCTGTCGCGTGAGCTGGAAGGGCACGATCGGTGTACCGTACTGCGGATCGCGTATCGCCTCCGCGTGGGTCAAGTACTCGCCGGTGATCAGCGGCTCCGATTCCACCACAAACAACGAGTGGTACAGTTTGCCGGCAACACCTCGCGTTTCGCTGCCCCACAACACGGTGATCTCTGAAGGCAGGCGGGCCTTCACGGCCGGTACCTCCAGATATCGTTGCACCGTTTCTACCTGCGGCGCCTCGACAAGGAAGATCCCCGGCTCGCCCGAGTCGAGGAGCAGCAGGGTCAGGGGGCGCAGTTGTTCCTGCGGCGTAACCGGCGCCTCCGCCTCCCCGGTGTCTCGCTGCTGGAACAGCTCTTCCAGGTCCGGCCGGCCTTCCACCCGCGCCTCTTGCGGGATCGCCTCCGCTCCCAGTGCGGCAACGATGAGGCTGTCGAACAACGGCAGTTGATCGACCAAGGCCTGACCGTTCGTCAGGATCTTGAACTCGAGGAACGCCGTCTGTTCGATGATCGCCTTCGCACGACCGACGTCCTGGATGCCGGCCAGCTCGACGATGATCCGATCCACGCCGACCCGCTGGATCGTCGGTTCACGCACGCCGAACTGGTCGATCCGGTTCGATATGATCTCCCGGGCCCGGCTGGCAGCGTCGGCGCGCGCCTCCGTGCTCATCGCCCCCTCTGGGTCCTCCACCTGCAGTACCAGGTGTGTGCCGCCCTGCAGGTCGAGCCCGAGGTTCAGCGGGCTACCGCCGTCCTCTTGCAGCAAAGGCCCGACCAGCGCCCATATGCACATCAAGCACACGCCACCGATGAACAACAGTCGTCCACGTATTCCAGAGAACATCCTGTGCCTGTGATCCTTCCTTGACCTTCAGCCCCGCTGGGCTCGGCACCGGTCCCAGGGTGTTCTAAGACCGACCTACCCCAACCCAATCAGGATCTGGGCTTCGTAACACAGACTGAATCCCGAATTGCGAAACGAGGTAACGTGCTCGCGCCCGCTCCCCTTGTCAATCCTATATCACTTGCGTTCTGAAGGAAGGCCTACCATGCGAGCTGCTGATCGCAGGCAGGGCAGCGGCGGCCTACACCGAACCTCAGTTCACCGCCGCAGCGCGTACAGCGCACCGAGCCGTTCTCTCGCGGGCGCCATACCCTGGCCGTCCCCGTCGTTAGAGCGGCATAGAGGAAGCCGGTGGCGACCGTAATGCCGAAGAGGAAGATCAGCATCACAGACTGGATGCGACCAGCGTTGGCCGGATCGATGGCGGTCTCGATCGCCAGCGGGTCGGCGAAGAGCTCGGCCTGGAGGCGCCGCAACGTGACCACTAACGGCACCATCATGATAAAACCCAGGGCAGCGAGCAGGCTGTAGATGAATCGACGGACCGCCAGCGGCATCGGACCCTCCCTCGAGAAAAGATGGGCCCGGCAGGACTCGAACCTGCGACCTACCGATTATGAGTCGGCTGCTCTGACCAACTGAGCTACGGGCCCGGAACGCTCTATCTTCTTGCCAAGAAACGGGTTAGCACCTCGCCTTTTTGGGGCCCGATCGCGGCGTGTGAGGGTTTCTGTGAGAGTTTCTGCCCCTTATCAGCCCACCTCACGCAATTCCGCGTCGTGCGTGACTACTTTCAACATAGTGCGTCCGTCCGGCTGCTGGTAGGCCGACTTGAGGGCCTGCAGGCTCGACCAGCCGCCCGCCTGAGCCGCATACACCCTCTGGCCCCGCTCCATGGGCTCCGTGGACAGCGTCGAAGCTTTCGTGGGCTGCCGGTCACTCGATCCTCTGCCGCGCTCGCACGAACTCCCCCGCGATCCGGTAGGTCTCACGGCGCATCGGCCAGGGCTGCGACAGCGTCGCGTTGGTGAGCACGGCTACCGCCACATCGGCCTCCGGCACGAGCAGCAGGAAAGCGGAGCTACCGGGCGATGATCCACCGTGGTGAATCACCCGGACCGAATCGGCCAGACCCAAGAGTTCGGCTTCTCGGTCGATGCGCCAGCCCATCCCGTACCGCTGGGGGTTCATCGAGCCGTCGGGTAGGCGCTGCGGCGTCCACAGAAGCTCCACTGTAGCGCTGTCCAGGAACTCGTGGCTCATGAGGGCGTTGGCCATGCGCACCAGGTCGGATGCGGTGGAAAGGAGACCGCCTCCCGCCCACTTGTAGCTCGGGTCGGCGTCCGGCGGTCGGACATACCGCGTCCCGAGCAGTTGTCCTGGCAGTCCGAGGTGGACAAGTAAGGGACCGATCAACTTGTCCATGTGTAACGGAACCGCGGGCAGCGGATCGGTGGCGGTCCCGTCATCCGGCCCCG
>JBDHHL010000257.1:0-6518 GCA_039589375.1 Gemmatimonadota bacterium
AGAGAAGCTACCCAGAAGCGGCTCGACGATGACCATGGGCAGGCCGAGACCTAGCGCCCAGTTCGTTCTCTCGTGTGAGGGCGCGACGAAGTAGTCGAATCGCTCGAACAGTCTGGCGGTGAACTTGTCCAGCTGCCGGCGATCATCATAGAGACACAAAAGATCCTGAGGCTCAGGGACGGGAAGGTTTTCGAGCGACCGCATCTTCCTCAGATCGCGTCCAAGCTCGGCGAACCGTGCGGCGATGCGCGCCGCGAGCAGGCCCGACCGGCGAGCGAAGACGATGACGCGCCCACCGCCGGCGACCGCTGACAGAGCGGCGGTCACCAGCCGTTCCACATGCTCGCGCGGCTCCGCACCCGACGAGAAGAAGGCTCCGCTGAGTGGGCCGGGCCGGGCGAGTCGATCGAGCCTGGCCATGTGTGCTTTCTCGGCTTGCGTGACGAGCCCCGGCTCGATACACAGCCCCGAGACCACGATGTTCCGCGCACTGAAGCCTGCGGCAATCAGACGGTCAGCGGTTTCGGCCAGAGGGACGAGCACCCTGTGCCTACCCCTGACCCACGACTCTTCCGGCGCCGAGACCTCCCCGTGCTGGTAGACCAGGCCGGGCTTGTCTTTCAGAATGGCAACGAGAAAGTGGTGGCCGACCACGAGCGGCCTCGGATCTCCCAGATACGTCCTTCGCAGCTGGCGTCCCATCACGCCCCGCATCACTCCGCGGCGATTGTAGTCGCTTCGGCTGCGCAGTCGGCTGTAGAGCGACGAATACGGGCCGCCTACGCCGGCCGAGGTATAGACGAGTCGCGCAAGCCTCCAAGCGCCGCGTGCGACGCCCGTGGTTGCCGCGAACACGTCGGTCACATCACCGATACGGTCTGGCTGCATGCACTCGATGATACCATCGAGATAGAAGGGATGGCCGCGCCCGATGTTCGTATAGAGGAAGTTGATCGAAGTCGAGTCGCTGCGGATCATTGCTCAGATGTCGCCGAAGACGAAGTACGCCCACACCGACCGCTCGCCCCAGCCGGCTGTGTTTTGCGCGCGCACGCGCCAGCGATACCGCGAGTTCTCCACGTACGGCCAGAACGTCTTCGAGTTCTCGGCCGCCCGGTACACGTGGTACTCCGTCCATTCGCCGGATCTCCGGTACTCGATCTCGAACTCGTACTTCGTGGCTCCGGCGATGGGATAGCACGAAAGCGTCACTGCGCTCGTCGAGATCTGTTGGCCGCCGCTTGGACTCAAGCCCGCAGGATCACCGTCGTTGTAGGTTTCTATCCCTGCTACCAGCACGGGGCCAGCGTAGGTTCGTGAGAAGCTGACGAGGGTCCAGGAACTCGAGACCGGCTCGGCCCCATGCCACGCTTCAAACCGGACTCCATCGAGCGTGCCTGCTCCCGGCGCCACGGCCAGATAGCCCACCGTCTCCTCGGCGTGGACGCCGTCGCTGGCTTCCTCTTCCTGCAGCTTCAACTGAAAGCCTGAGCCCGTTGCCCCGCGTTGCCGCGTCACTACGGCAGAGAGTTCGTTATTCGTCTGTGCCTGAGCGAGGATTACAGGCTCATCCTCGAAAGGCGCGCTGAGGTCTACGGTCGAGAACGTCGAGCCGGCCCCTACCGTGCCCGCCTCGAGGAAGCGGCCGTCTTCCAACCGGTGCACGCCCGCCTCGACGACGAGGTAGCCGATGGTCTCAAAGGTGTGGACGCTGTTCAGATAGTCCCATTCATCGATCTGAAACTCGAAGCCGCGCCCGGTTACGTTACGCAACCGTACCATCGCCGGCGATTCGCTGTTGTACGAGAGTGGCTGCATGATGACAACGGGGTGAACGAAGGAGCGAGCCAGGTCCACCGGATGCCATATGCGAGGGCCCGCCTGCAGCATCCTGGCCCGGCCAACCTCCACCTTCAACACGGCTGCGGATGACCCACCAGTGTACATGATGTTGTAATCGACGTTCACGTTGCACAGCTCGGGCGCGGTCCCGCTCGAATCGCACTGCTTCCCCGAAGGATGTTCCCATCCCCCGAACGGGCCCTCGTACCAGGCGGACGGCTCATACCATTCTTCGAAGTCGGCCTGCCCGTTGTAACGGGGATACCAGAGCGGCAAATAGGAGAACGCCATGCTGTTGCCGGTGCTTCGGAGCCACCATCCCTTGCCGGTGTAGATTCCGCACGGGAAGCCGTCGCATGCATCGACGCCTTGTCGGATCAAGTCGACCATCTCGGCCGCCGACCTGCCGTCCGCGGACCGTTCCGCATCCAGCCACAGCCGCCGCACAGGGTAGGGCGCGATCATTCCCAGCGCCCTCTCCACCTGTGTCGTCACATCCTGGTCCCATTCCAGGACCACATAAGCGTCCACGGTCATTCCGCTGCTCGACGCCACCTGTAACTGTTGCACCGAGATGGCGGAATCCTGAGTCCCGGCAACGACGTGGCGAATGCCTTCGTTCCACCAGCACGCCACCTGGCCCTCGCTGACCTGACCCGACCAATGCGAGACGTCCACGGCGTACACTGTGCCGGCGGGAGGCCCCCCCGGCGGGGCAGGAGGCGTGGTGTCCGGTCCCGTTGCGCCTGGCTCGGTTGCTGTGTCACATGCGATGGTCAGGATGGAGGAGATGGCGATGGCGATGGCGACGGCGATGGCGATGGGGATGGAGAGACTTCGGGAGAGCGATCTCTCGTGTGCAACGACGTTGGACATGGGCGCCGAGCCTAGCCCATCAGTTTCTTCACCAGCGATCGCACGGTGCCCTCATACCGCTTGACCACCAAGACCGATGCCGGTGAATGCCGGGCCACCTTCTCCGGGATCTCGCCTAGCAGCATCTTACGGAATAGCGGCTCTTTCGCAGCCCCGTTCAACACCAGGTCGTAGTCGCGGCTGGCGAGTGCCAGCCCTCCGGCCACCGAACTCGCCTCGACAAGTCGCCTTTCCACCGGAAACGTCTCATCTACGTGGGTCAGCGTCTTCTCGACCCATCGCTCGGCCTCCGCGCGCTCGGCAGCCGACGCGCCGGGCGGCACGACGTAGCCGGCCGTGACATCCATCTCGAGGGCTTTGCCCAGCACGTTCAGCAGGTCCGCGGCCAGCCGCGCATGCGGCCCACCCGCTGTCGGGAAGAGACAGCGCCGGAACTCGCCGTCGGCCGCGATCTTCAGCAGCAGAAGGTCGCATGGCGCGTGTCGGATGACCTGGTCGGCGACTTCGCCGAAGATGCGGTCACGCGTATCCGTGTAGCCTTTCCAACCCATCATCAACACGTCCGCCCGGTGCCGGTACGCCGCCTCCAAGATTCCCTGCTGCGCTTGATGCGCGATGACAAGATCCGTCTCGAGCGTGAGGCGGTGCTCGGCGGCGTATTCCTCGGCTTGTCTGAGTAACGGCTCTCTGTGATGAGTCAGCCGCATGCCTTCGTGTATCGGAAGCTGTCTCGGCACCTCCAGGACGGTTATAGCGACCAGTCGCCTGCCGCGGGCCCGCGCGATTGGGGCGGCGAAATCGAGCAACGTTCTGACGTTGTCCGGGTTGTGCAGTGTCACGACGACCGAGTAGTCCGGCCTCTCCTCCAGCGGCCGCTGGCTCGGTATCAGTACCTGCGGCTCCTCCCCGGCAGCCATCTTCTCGAAGTACCCGAAGTAGACAAGCAGACCGAGAACCACCCACCCTGCCGTTACATACCAGGCGAGCGGCTGGAACTTGAACTGGTAGAGCGCCAGGAAGACGTTGAGCGAAATGCCGAGGATGGGCGTCAGCGGGTAGAAAGGCACCTTGTAGGCCCGTTTGAGCTCGGGCGCTTTGCGGCGCAGCGCAATCACAGCGAGGTTCACCAGCGCGAACGTCAGCAGGAAGATAAGGCTGGCCGCCGATCCCACCGCCTCGATGGGTAGAGTCAGCGCCATCGCCAGCAATATCACCCCCGTGACGATGATGGCGACGCCCGGAGTACGTCGCTCCGGGTCGATCTTCGCCATCTCCCTCGGCAACAAGTTGTCCCTTGCCATCGAGAAGGCCACCCGCGAGGACGCCAGGACCGTCGCGTTCAGCGCCGACATCGTCGAGAGCAGGCCGCCGAACACGATGACCATGACCCCGAAAGCCGGCATGAAGTCCTCCGCCGCCCGGACGATCGCGGTTTCCTTGTAACGTCCGAGGAACTGCCAGGACGGAGCGTCGCCGGAGCTGACGGCGCCCAGCGAGACGAACAGGATGAGCAGATACATCGTCACCGTGATCGCCAGCGCGATAAACGTGGCCCGCGGGATGTTCTTCTCCGGCTCCTTGATCTCCTCGGCGATGGTTGCGATCAAGTCGTAGCCCTCGAACGCGATGAACGTCAGGCCCATCGCTACGAGGACGCCACCGGCGCCGAGCGGGAAGAACGGCCTGAAGTTCTCCACCGCCTCTGACGGAGCCCCGAAGACCTGCTTGAGCCCGAAGGCGATGAATATCCCGAGCACGGCGAGCTTGGCCAACGTCAGCGCGTTCTCCGCACGGCCCGTCACTTCGGCTCCCCGGATGTTCAGCCGGATGAACACGAGCCCCACCAACAGCGTGACGATCAGGACGGGCGCATGCGCTCCCAGCAACCCAAACACGCCTCCGGCCATCCCGGGGGTGTACTTGAGGAAGAACTCCCAGAAATACCCGGCGAACCCGAGAGCATAGAGGCTGCAGGCCACCGTGTACGCGAACCAGAGCATCCAGCCGGCCGTGAACCCCAGCGCGCCCGGAAACGCCATCCGGACGAACGAGTAACCGCCGCCCGCTCGGGGGATGGCGGAGGCGAGCTCGGCGTACGCGAAGGCCGTCAGCAACGTCACCGCACCGTTGAGCGCGAACGCCAGAAGCGAAGCCGGACCCGATTCGCCCGCGGCGATCCCCGTGAGCACGAATATTCCCGCCCCGATCATGGCGCCGACGCCGATCATCGTGGCGTCGAACAGGCCTAGATCGCGAGCGAAAGTCGCCTTGGAAGAGTCGCTCATGCAGGATTCCGGTTCACTGGGGCTGAGACTCGGTGTGCGGCGTGGAAACGTCGCGACACACGTCAGCCGGCGCAAGAGCGAAAGGATGCGCATCTACCCTTGGGCTCGAGTCGGTCGACTTCACTGCCAGCCTTCCGCACTTGTGCCGTCGACCCGAAACCGGCCAGTTAGACGAGTCGTAGTGTCCACCACCTCACTCGATGACGACTGCACAACCGGCGAGTCGGTAGCGCATGGTTCCATCCGACTCGTCCGCGCAGCATCTGGCGGAGACCGACACTAGCAGCATAGGAGGACAAAATGGCGGGCAATAATCAGCATGTCGTAGGCGTCGGCCTTTCCGCCGCTCTAGCCGTGGCCTTGAGCGCTCCCGCGACGCATGCTCAGACCCAAGAGCTGATCGATCGAGTCGATCGACGCCTCGAGGAGGCGCGCGAGGACCTCGTCGAACTGCGTCGAGACATCCACAGGCACCCGGAGGTCTCGGGCCAGGAGAAGCGGACGGCGAGTATCGTCGCCGCTCGCCTGAGCGCGCTAGGTCTGGAGGTCCGCACCGGGATCGGCGGACACGGCGTCGTCGGCGTTCTCGAGGGCGCGAGGCCGGGGCCCGTCGTCGCCTACCGAGCCGACATGGACGCGGTCTATTCCAACGCGCCGGATCCCGTGCCGTTCGCCTCCGAGACGCCCGGCGTCCGCCACATCTGCGGGCACGACATCCACACGACTGTAGGCGTCGGCATTGCCGAGGGCCTCGCGTCGATTCGAGACGAGCTTCCGGGAACGGTGCTATTCATATTCCAGCCTGCCGAGGAGAACGTGCAGGGCGCCCGGGCGATGCTCGAAGAAGGCGCGCTCGACGACCCGACACCCGACGCTATCTTCGCCGTCCATTCCGCTCCGCTGGAGGTCGGGCAGATCGGTAGCGTAGAAGGTCTGGCGCTGCCGGGCCTGGATCGAGTCAGCGTGACTCTCCGCGGTGAGGGCGACTTGGAGGACGCCGCCCGGGTGTACGCCCGTGCGGTCGGCGCCGCCAGCACGGGCGACGGAGTTGCACCAGAGGACTACGTGGTCGCCATGGTCGGTCACTCACAAGCGCGTCCCGACCGGGGGGACCGGCAGGTAACCGGCATGGTCCGAGCCGGCAGCGTCGAAGCGCGAGCCCGGGCGCGGAAGGAGATCGAGCGCGGCCTTGCAGCGATCGTCCGCGAAGGCGTTTCGTACGAGCTCGACTATCAGGATCTCGTCTTACCCGACACGTACAACGACCCGGAACTGGTCCGCAGTACCCTCGAGGCGATCCGCTCGGTCGTGGGATCGGAGGGACTTCTAGAGATCAACAGTGTGACGCCCTACTTCAGCGAGGACTTCGCCTACTTTCAGCAGCGAGTTCCAGGGGCTATGTACTGGCTGGGCGTGTCGAACAGCGAGTTGGGTTACACCGGCATGCCCCACAGTCCCGACTTCGTGGCCGACGAAGAATCCATCACAGTAGGCGCGAAAGCGATGGCAGCGGTG
>JBDHHL010000258.1:0-6504 GCA_039589375.1 Gemmatimonadota bacterium
CAGGCGCCGGTAACGAGCGATTGCGTCTGCGCCGATCTTCTCGAAAGCGTGTCCCAGGTGGGGGTCGCCGTTAGAGTAGTCGATGGCTGTAGTGATGTAGAACTTTGACAAAGCGTGAACCCTAATTCTTGCGCGCGCGCTTTCTGGATTCGGCGGTTTCGTGTTTCAGTTGCTCGAGAGACAGAATTCTGATCTCGCCGGTCGGCCCCTTCAGCGTTACTCGATTGCCGAAGATGTTGACCGCCTCGACCGTCTCCTCGCCGACCGTTGTCCTGACCTGCCGGCCCTCCCTGGGGAACCGTTTGCGGGCCTGTACGTAGAAATCGTGCTCGAAGCGGAGCGAGCACATCAAGCGGCCGCAGGCCCCGGAGATTTGCGAGGGGTTCAGCGACAGATTCTGGTCCTTTGCCAGCTGCAGCGTCACGGGCTTCAGTTCAGGGAGCCAGTTGGATGAACAGAGCTCGCGCCCGCAGCGGCCGACGCCGTCGAGTCTCTTCGCCTCGTCCCGGACGCCAATCTGCTTCAGTTCGATCCGCGTGCGGTACTTCTTGGCCAGGCTACGCACGAGGACACGGAAGTCCACTCGTTTGTCGGCGGTGAAGTAGATGATCAGCTTGTTCCGGTCCCACTGCCACTCGGCATCGCTGATTTTCATCTTCAGCTTGTGCTCCGCCACCATCTGCCGCACCTCGCGCCTGATCGCGGCTTCCTGATCGCGGAGGTCCAGCGCTCTCTCGACGTCGACCGGGGCGGCGCGCCTGAGCACTCTCTGCGGCGGCGTGGCGTTGGCATTGCAGCCCTCGCACGCTTCACACTTCTTCTTGGCCAGCTCGCCCACTGAGCTAACCAGGCCGAGGTCCTGACCGCGGTCCGCCTCGACCACAACGTATTCACGCTCCCTGACGCGTGGAGTGACGTGTGCCGTGTAGAAGTCGCGTCGCTTGCCCTTGAAGCGAACCTCGAGGAGCTGCGGGGGCGGACCCTTCTCGATTATGCCATGAACGACAGGTGCAGACGCATCGGGGGCTCCGTCGGTCGGTGGCTCGTCGGCTTCCTGCTGCTGGTCGGCTTCCGTTGGCTCGTCGGCTTCCTGCGATTCGTCGACGTGTTGCGGCTCGTCAGAATCCTGCGGTTCGCCGACTTTCTGCGGTTCGCCAGCGTCTTGCGGCTCGCCGACTTTCTGCGGTTCGCTAACGTCTTGCGGTTCGCCTACTTTCTTGGGTTCGCTGGCCTGTGGCGCCCGTTCAATCACCCGCCCAAGCCCCCATCTTGCGGTACTTCTCGTAGCGGCCGTCGAGCATCTGCTCTACCGGCATAGCGCGAAGCTCGGCGAGGTTTCGTTCCAGCGCCTCTTTGAGCAGCCTGGCGGCGCCATCCCAGTCGTCGTGGGCGCCACCTTCCGGCTCGCGGACCAATTCGTCGACGACGCCCAGCGCCTGAAGGTCGGGCGCTGTGAGCTTGAGGGCAGACGCCGCCTTCTGGCGAACCTCCTCTGTGTTCTCCTTCCAGAGGATGGAGGCGCAGCCTTCCGGCGAGATGACGGAGTAGATCGCGTACTCGAGCATGATGATGCGGTCGGCCACGCTTAGCCCGAGGGCTCCGCCGCTCCCGCCCTCGCCGATAACGGCGGCGATGATCGGCGTCTCGATCAACGACATCTCGAGCAGGTTCCGGGCGATGGCCTCGGCCTGGCCGCGCTCCTCGGCACCGATGCCGGGATAGGCTGCGGGGGTGTCGATAAGCGTCACCACGGGTCGCCAGAACTTCTCCGCCGTTCGCATCATGCGAAGGGCCTTTCGGTACCCCTCGGGATGCATCATCGCGAAGTTGCGCTTCAGGTTCTCTTTCGTGTTGCGGCCTTTCTGCTGAGCGACGATCATGATCGACTCGCCGTTCAAGCGGGCCCACCCGGTGATCACGGCCGGGTCGTCTCGATACGCGCGATCTCCGTGAAGTTCGATGAAGTCAGTGAAGACGCGCTCGATCATGTCTAGGGAATGCGGGCGCATCGGATGCCGCGCGATCTGAACGCGCTCCATAGGCGAGAGCGCCTGGAAGTTCTGGGCCCGTAGTTGTTCCAAATGGGCCTCCAGCTTCTTGAGCTCAGCCTCCACGTCGAGCCCCCTTGCGCTGGCCATCTCTTTCAGGTGCCCGATCTTGGCGACCGTCTCCTCGATTGAGCGCTCGAAATCCTGATGAGTTGCCATAATCGCCGTTGCCGGTAACTGAGCGTAACACCGCGAAACTAAACAAGCTAGCAAAAAGAGACGAATTGGACAGGTGAACCGCTACGGTGAAATCTAGCCGGAATCGGCTAGCTCGGCACCTCCACCAGCCGGACTCGGTCTTTTCCGAGGACCGTGCGAAGCTGCTCGAGCATCTCTGGCGCGGGGGCCACCGACAGGGCCCGCGAGCGGAGCCGGGATGGCCCCTCGCCGTTCTGCAGAACGACTTGGAGGGAGGTGGGGCCGGGGTGGGATCGGGCGATCCTGATTGCTTCCTCGAGCTTGCCGCGGTCGATGTCGCTGTTCGGCAGCGCGAGGCAGACGGCTACCCGTCCGCTACCGTAGAGGGACTCCAAAGGAATGACGTCGTTGAGGAAGAGAGGTGGATCTTCCTCGTCGCGCTCGCGCCCGGAGACGGCGCCAACGAGAAGGACAGGCGCTCCGGGCTCGAGCTGGTCGCGGTGCTTCGCCCACGTATCGCGAAAGGCAAGCGCGACGGCGGGTCCGTGGTAGTCCTCGAATACGCGGCGCGCCCATTCGGACCCGTCCTTGCGGGAGAATCGACGCGTGATCTCGGTGACCACGCAAGCTACCTCTACCTTCTTGTCGCGCCGTTCGGACAGGCTGCTGGTGTTGGTGCGTTGGGCGTAGAGGTCGACCAGATCGCGGTGCGCGTCGAGCGGATGTCCGGAGACGTAGAAGCCTACGAGTTCTTTCTCCCGGGCCAGCTTGTCGGTCTCGGGCCACTCGGGAAACCGCGGCAGCGGTGGCGCCTGGCGATCCTCCGGGCTGTCGCCGCCGAAGAGACTCTGCTGACCGGTCTCCCGTTCGCGTTGGCGCAGTTGCGCCTCGCGCAGCGTCGGCTCGACGGCTTCGGCCATGGAGGCACGAGTGCCGAAGCCGTCCAGGGCGCCGGCGCCGATCAAGGCCTCGATGACCCGTTTGTTGTTGAGTCTCAAATCAATGCGGCTGCAGAAGTCGAACAGCGACTCGAACGGTCCGTCGCTCTGGCGCGCCTGGATGATCGAGCCGATGGCTGAACGGCCGACGCCGCGGATAGCGCCGAGACCGAAGCGGATCGTGCCGTCGCTGACGACGGTGAACTTGTAGCCGGATTCGTTCACGTGGGGCGCCAGAACCTCGAGGCCGAGCGATCGACACTCGTTGATGTAGCCGACGACGCGGTCGGTGTTGCCGATCTCGGACGACAGCAGCGCGGCCATGAACTCTGCGGGGTAATGCCGTTTGAGCCAGGCGGTGCGGTAGGAGATCACCGCGTATGCGGTCGAGTGGGCTTTGGGGAAACCGTAGCGGCCAAATGTCTCGAGCAAGGAAGCGATGTGCTCGGCGTCGCGCCTGCGGACGCCACCGGCGATGCTACGCTCGACGAAGCGGTCGAGCTCCTGGCGGATCAGCACCGGGTCCTTCTTGCCGACCGCCTTTCTGAGAACGTCGGCCTCGGCGAGCGAGAAACCGGCCATCGCGTTGGCGACCTTCATCACTTGCTCTTGATAGGTAATGACGCCGTAGGTCGGTTCCAGGACCTCGGCCAGACTGGCGTGCGGGTAACTGACCGGCTCCGCGCCGCGCTTGCGCCGGATGAAGACGTCGGTCATGCCGGAGTCGTTGGGGCCGGGCCGAATGAGCGCGTTCACAGCGATGAGGTCGTCGAAGCGGTCACAGCGCATCGCCCTGAGCTTTTCGGTGGCGAGCGAGGACTCGAACTGGAAGACGCCGGCGGTGGCGCCATCGGCCAACATCTCGTAGACCTCGGGATCCTCGAGGCCGAGCTCATCCCAATCTATCTCGATCCCGTGACGCTCGCGGATCGCATCGGTGGCGTCGCTGATCACGGTGAGCGTTCGCAGCCCGAGAAAGTCGAACTTCAGCATGCCGGCTTTCTCGAGGCTCTGCATGTCGTATTGCGTGATGACCAGGTCGCCGTTCTTGGATTCCGCTGCGGCCCCGCGAGCGGGCGCATTCATGACCGGCACGTACTCGGCCAGCGGGCCGGGCGCGATGACGACGCCGGCGGCGTGGACCGATGTGTGGCGGGACAGGCCCTCGAGGGTGGCGGCGTAGTCGAGCAGTTCCTTGTTACGCGGCTCTTCTTCGTAGAAGGTCTTCAGCTCATCGACGCGCTTTACGGCATCTCTCACCCCGAGCGAGTAGCTTGGCGAGCTGGGGATCAGCTTGGCGATGCGGTCGGTTTCCGCCGGAGTGAAGCCGAGGGTGCGGCCTACATCGCGGACGACGGCACGGGCCTGCATGGTGCCGAAGGTGACGATCTGACCGACGGACTCGGCGCCGTACTTCGAGCGCACGTACTCGATCACCTCGCCGCGCCGTTCGTAGCAGAAGTCGATATCGATGTCGGGCATCGTTGTGCGTTCGGGATTCAGGAAGCGCTCGAACAGGAGCCCGAATCGCAGCGGGTCGATGTCGGTGATGCGAAGGCCGTAGGCAACGATCGAGCCGGCCGCCGACCCGCGGCCCGGCCCCACGGGTATGCCGGCCTCTCTAGCGGCGCGGATGAAGTCCCAGACGATGAGGAAGTAGCCGCTGTAGCCGCAGCGGGTAATCACGCCGAGCTCGTACGCGAGTCGCTCGCGGACCTCGTCGGTCAGCGGGTCGCCGTAGCGTTCTCGGACGCCGGCCTCGGCGAGCTTTCGCAGTAGGTCATCCTCGGACTCATGTCCTTCCGCGCGCGGGAACTCCGGCAGGTAGACTTTCTTTTCGAACTCGACGTTGCAGAGTTCCGCTATGGTCAACGTGTTCTCGAGCGCGTCGGGGTGGCCGGGGAAAGTCGCCTTCATCTCGGCCGGCGATTTGAAGTAGCTCTCCTGGCCATAGAACTTGAGGCGCTTGGGATCGTCCCGATCCTTGCCGGTGCCGATGCACAGCAGGATGTCGTGGGCGTCGGCGTCCTCCCGATTCAGGTAGTGAGCATCGTTGGTGGCCACGAGCGGCAGCCCGAGCTCGTCGGCCAACTGGATCACTCCCTGGCGGGTCTTCTCCTGACCCGGTATGCCGTGGTCCTGAATCTCCAGCCAGTAGTTACCGTCGCCGAACAGCCCGGCGTGCCACTCGGCTGCCTCCCTTGCTCTCTCGTAACGGTCCAACAGCAGGTCTTGGGCGAGCTCGCCCGACATGCAGGCGGATAGGCAGACCAGGCCTTCCGAGTGCTCGGCCAGCACCTCGTGATCGATGCGCGGACGCCGGTAGAAGCCTTCGGTTTGCCCGATGGAGACGAGCTTCACCAGGTTGCGGTACCCGCGAACGTCCTTGGCGAGGAGGATCAAGTGCGAGTAGTCGGAAGGTGCGTCGGGCGGCCGTTCCTTCAGCCGTCTGTCGCCGAACGCCACGTAGGCCTCGCAGCCGATGATCGGTTTGACACCGCGGTCGCGGGCGATCTGGTAGAACCACCACGCCCCGTGCAGGTTGCCGTGGTCGGTGAGGGCGAGCGCCGGCATGCCGAGCTCGACGGCACGGTCGACGAGGGCCTCGAGCTTGTTCGCGCCGTCGAGAAGCGAGTACTCGCTGTGTGTGTGGAGGTGGACGAAAGACATCTCGGCTACCCGGCCGCGGGAACTGCTGGCGCGGCGGCGCCGCTCGTCGGTGACGATCCTTCATCTGCGCAACGGAACGAGTCGAGCAGGATCTCGAGCTGCCGAAGGTAAGGGTACTTGTCCTTTCCAGGCGCGAATAGCCATGCGTCCATATAGTATGTGCGGTTCTGTTGCGGGCACTCTAGGGCCCGGGTGATGAACGGGCCGGCGGCTGGAAACTCGGCTCGGTCTTGCCAGACGCCGCGGAGTTCCAGGCCCGTGAGCCCACCTACCTCTATCGCCGCGAACCCGGAGCCCTTCTTCGTAAGGATGTCCTGCTTCTGCTCGTAGAACGTCTCGTCGATGATCTCGCGCCAGCCCTGCAGCGCTTCCTCGCTCGCCGTGCCGGTTCCGGCGGTCCAGGTGAGGGCAATCGAGCGCAATATGTCGCTGTCGCCCTGACGGTACGGGTTGCCGAAGCGGAACAGCGAGTCCTGACGGTGATGGAGGTAGACCCTGGGCAGATCCAGCGTGAAGCCGTGGCCGGCCAGCGCCTGTTTGAGGGAGTCATTGACCCCCGTAGTGTACATGCGTTGTACCACCCACTCGTCGTACCGGGCCTCGAGCAGCGTGTACAGGTCGGGCAGCAGCGAGCGGACGGCCTCCGCTTGGTCCTCCTCCGGCAGCAGCAGCAGGGTCACGAGCTGCGTACGGGCCCAGACTTCGCCCGC
>JBDHHL010000259.1:0-6449 GCA_039589375.1 Gemmatimonadota bacterium
TAGGCGGTCACGGCCAGCCGTCTACCGTCCGGGGACCAGGTGACGGACTCGAGGTAGCCGCGGAGTGTGAGGAGCGACCGCGCCTCGTCATCCTCGGCGCGGGCGAACATGACGGAGCGCTGGTCCATCGGGCCCCACTCGAAGGCGATCCGGTCCTCGTGCACCGCGATAAAGTCCGGGAGCTTGCCGCGGAAGGTGCGAAGGAGCCGGGATGGCCCTGAGGGCGGCGCGGCGCGCAGCTCGAAGCGATCGCCGTGGCGCTCGATGTAGAGGAAGTCTTCACCGTCCCGCCCCCAAGCGGTTCCTCTGCCGGACAACTCGAACGGCATCTCGTCGGGCAAGAAGAAGCTGGCGGTGATCTCTCGGGTGCCGCCATCCTCGAGATCCAAGGCCTTCAGCGAAACGGCTTCCCGGTCTGGTCCTGCGGCGGCATAGAGGAGATGGTGGCCGTCCTGGGAAAGGACCGGTGGGAACCCATCGAGCCTTTCCTCTGGCAGCCGGACCTGACGCGTCGGACCGCCATCGGTGGGGGCGAAGAAGAGCATGTCCTCGCCGTCGAGGGTTGTCTGGAAGAGGACGCGCCGTCCGTCCGCGCTCCAACCCAATACCTCGTCGGTCCCCCGAGCCTCGTTCAGCCGCCGGGGCGAGCCTCCGTCGATTGGCAGGATTTCGAGCGGGGCCGACCTGTCAAACCGAACTGCAAGAAGCTCCCCAGCCGGAGTGACCGATCTCGAACGCATACCCGGGGGGAGTTCGAGTCGACCCAGCGGGCGGCCGTCAAGGGTTGCCACCTCCCACACGGACGGGTGATTCCTCTGACGGTCGCTCGAGATCGCCCGCAGGACGAAGCGGCTCTCGGGATACCCAAAGATCTCGATGTCTTGCGGCCAGGTAAGAACGGTGTCGGCCGTCTCGCCATCGGCAGTCACCCGGACCAGCGCTTCGCCTTCTCCTAGCCGGCGGTCAACAACGAAGTAGATGCTCTTTCCATTGGGGGACCATACGGGTCGACTCGTCAGTGCCTCGGCTACCTTGCGAGAGGTGCCGCCGGCTGAGGGCGCCACTAGGACAGACTTCCTGCCTGCGACCCACGCGGAGAAGGCGATCCATTCACCATCCGGTGAGACGTCGAGCCAGGCGAAGCACTCGTCGACGCTCACCTGGCGCGGCGGGCCTGCTGCCTGCCCGGTCTCGGGATCGATGGGCAGACTCATGACGTAGGTGCCGCCGTTCTCACCACGGGCCGGCCTGCTGGAGCGGAAAGCGATTCGGTCGCCCGAGGGGAACCACACGGGCTGGTCGTCGTATCCGCCCTCGGTCAGACGGATCGGCTTGCCCCCATCGGCGGATACCAGCGACAGGCTCACCTCGTTTTCTCCTCCCCAGGTCGAGAAGGCGATCCACCTCCCGTCCGGTGACAGGGACGGAAAGCGCAGTTGTGTCCCCGGCGCGTTGTAGACTCTTGTGAATTGGAGATCAATGGTGGGCACTTCCGCTTCCTGGCTGTTCTGTGCCAGCAGTTCCGGCGCCGCCGTGCAAAGAGCACCAGCCACCAAGGTCGAGAGGCACACGGTCTTCATGGGCCCCGTCAATCGCCCCAGGAGGACGGGAGGTCCAGGGCACTTGTAAGGTGGGGGGAGCAGGCCAGCCATCTCGGTACTCCTTCTTGCGTCCGCACTACTCAGGTGGATCAGCACTTCACCCGTTGCCCATACAGGATCGGTACCACGGTGGCGAGATTAGATAAACGGTTGTAAATAATGGGGATACGGAGCATTGCCACGCGGCCGGGCTTGTGTCAAACCGCTACACCGGGTAGCGAATCGCTACCATCCTAGCGGAGCCGGCGACGGCCCACCCGGTCCACCGACCCGTCGCTCGGAGCGTTCGCGATCGCGGTTACGGCAGCTTCAAATCGTGCGTTTCGATGAGGCGGTCGAGGCGCGTGCGGGAGATACCCAGGATCTGGGCGGCCTGCCGTTTCACCCCGCCGGTCCGGTTGAGGATCCGCTGAACGTGGGCGGCCTCGGCCGCCGCCAGCGTGTCGTCCAGGGGCTGAGGGCCCCCTCGAGCCATGTCCAGCGGCTCCGCCGTGCCAACGGGGAGGTGCTCCGCGTCGAGGACGCCACCCCGACACAGGACGATGGCCCGGGTCAGCGCATGCTCTAGCTCCCTGACGTTGCCGGGCCAGTTGTAGGAGGTGAGAAGATTCAAGGCGTCCGGGGTGAGGCCCCTAACCTCTCGGTGGAGTTCCGCGCCGATCCTTGCCAGGAAGTGCTCGGCGAGGATGCGTATGTCGTCCTTCCGCTCCCGCAGCGACGGGACCTCGATCTCTACGACCTTCAGCCGGTAGTGGAGGTCCTGGCGGAAACGGCCCTCGCGCACGAGATCTTCCAGGCGGCGCTGGCTGGCGGCGATCACGCGGGCACCGGTGCGCCGCGGCCGCTCGCTGCCCACGGGGAAGAAGTCGTGGTCCTCGAGCACGCGGAGCAGCTTCGACTGCAGCTCGGGCCCGGCGTCGCCGATCTCGTCCAGAAAGATCGTCCCGGATCCGGCCAGCTCGAAGTACCCCCTGCGGTTCTCCACCGCACCAGTGAAGGCGCCCCTCACGTGACCGAACAACTCCGATTCGATGAGCTGTTCAGGTAAGGCGGTACAGTTCACCGCGATGAAGGGCTCCTCGGCATCCGGCGAGCTGAAGTGGATGGCCCGGGCGATGCGTTCCTTTCCCGTTCCGGTCTCGCCGCTGATGAGCACGGTGGCCCGGTTCCCTGTCAGGACGCCGATCAGCTTGTAGATCTCGATCATCTTCGGGGCGCGCCCCACCAGCTGATCGAGGTCGTGGCCCTCCGAGACTTCCGCCGATAGGTGATGGACCCGACGCCGAAGCGCCCGGTCCCGCAGGCAGCGCTTCACCAGTTGGTCGATCTCGTCCAGGTCGAGCGGCTTGACCAGGTAGTCGTAGGCGCCTGCCTGCATCGCCGCCACCGCCGTCTTCATGTCGTCGAAGGCCGTGATTACCGCCACGTCCGCGTCCGACGCGGCGTGGACCCGCCGCAGCAACTCGAGCCCGTCCATCCCGGGCATCCGGATGTCGGTCACGACGAGCAAAGGATCGAAGTCCTCCAAGAGGGCCAGCGCCTGCTCGGCGTCGGCGGCAGTACGCACTTCGTGGCCCATCTCCGAAAGGTGCTGATCGAAGGTCTTACGGATCGACGCGTCGTCATCGACGACGAGGATTCGGTCGCTCATCTCTTAATCAACTCTCTTCTGAGGCGGCGACCAGCGGCAGTTCGACCACGAAGACTGCTCCCGTCCTCTCGCGCGCCGACTGCTCTAGCCTGAGCTTTCCGCCGTGATCCTCGACTGCGCTCAGAGCGAGAGGCAGGCCGAACCCCGTCCCCTCGCTCTTGGTGCTGAAGAAGGGCTCGAAGATCTTGTCGGCCACATCGGGGCTCACGCCCGGTCCCTGGTCCACCACTTGGACACGAATCAGATCGGCGCCGGCTTCAGGCCCCGTCGCCACCTCGCTGGAAACGCGAAGCTCGCCGCCGTCCGCCATCGCCTCGGACGCGTTCAGAAACAAGTTCAGGAACACGCCTCTTAACGCTTCTGCATCGCCGAGGACGACGTCCTTTCCGGCGATGAGATCCACCCCGATCGCTATGTCCTGCCCCTCGAGCTGCGGACGCAGGGTTGCAAGAGCCTGATCCAGTACTACATGGATGGAGCACGTTTCCAGGGCGAGCGGTCTCACCCGCGCCAGGCTGAGCGCGCCGCGAACGACTCGATCCAGGCGATGCACCTCCTCCAGCGAGGTCTCCAGCGGGCCGACACACTCATCCGGCATCCGACCCGCTGAGGCGTGCCGCTCGAGCCGTTGAAGATTCAGCTTGATGGAAGTGAGGGGATTGCGAATCTCGTGCGACAGCCGCGATGCGAACTGGCCGATGGCGGCCATGTGCCGGCTCTCCCGTATCCGGTGAAGCGTCTCGTCCACGCGACCCACCATGACCGCGAAGGCACCGGACAGCCGCCCTACTTCGTCGCTCCCGGCGGGCGGCAGCGACGGTGAGTAGTCGCCACCAGCGACGGCATCGGCGGCCTCCGTTAGCTGTTGTAGCGAGCGCGTGGCGCGGCCGGTCATGAGTATGAAGGCGAGGAACACGACGGCCGCTACCAGCACCACGAGGATCAGTTGCAGACGGCTGGTCCGGTAGAAAGAGCGCGAGAACTCGTCCACAGAGCTTGTGGCCAGGACCGTCCACGGCGGCGTCTCGAGGCTGACGAAGGAAGCGACACGGGCCGAATCGGCAACAGAGAAGCCGAAGCTCCCGCTGTCTTGGGCCAGCCTTTGCGGATTCACCCTCCAGCCGTCGGGACCGAGCAGGCTGGATGCTGCCTCCCGCAGGCGGGCCCGCCGCGGGTGGTAGACGACTCGGTCGTTCAGGCGGTCCAGGACGACGCTGTAGCCGAAACGGCCGAACGCTCTCGACAAGTCGTCCGAGGGGAGCACCTGGTCGATGCGTGCAACCGCTACGACGGTGCCGAGATTCTCCGAGGCTTCCGGGTCCCGGATCGGTCGGTCAAACCGAATCTCCTCACCCGGTATGCGGCCGCCGATTTCGTCCGTTCTTGCCCGCTCGGTCCGGCTCTCGCCCAGCCCATAGACGACAGCTCCCGCCGTGTCTCGCAGCTCAATCCAATGGTAGGAGAGCCGGTAGAGTTCCCAAACCTGCTGGAGAAAGGGATCGGCGGCGCTGAGAGCGCCCTCCCAGCGGTCACTGTCGCCGCTGTAGCGTGCCTGAAAGAGACGCTGGGTCTCCAGGTTGTCGGCTAAGAGGAGCAGGTCGGACTCGTAGCGGGCATGCCGCCGTTCCAGCTGCTCGGCCGCTCGCTGGGCGATGGACGCCGTCTCTGTCGCCAACAGCTGTTCGACTGCCTGCATCGATCGCACGTAGCCGACCACACCGAGTGCCAGCAGCGGCAGCACGCCGAGGCCGATGAACAACGCCAGCATTCGAACGCGGAGGCTCATGCGAACATCCTTCGGAAACGACCGTCCGGGTCCACGATACGCCTCTGCCTCATCGTGCGCCACCGGGCTACATGTCGAGCCCGCGGATGGAAACCGAATTGCAGCGCGGGAAGTTCGTGATCCTGAGTTCTGACAAGAGGATCACTGTTGCTTTAGCCAACTCCTGGTCAACTCCAACACCCTATCCACGTCATCGGTGTTGTTGTAGCAAGTCATTGAGAATCGCAGCACGCCGCGCCTGATCGCCAGTACCACCCCGTTTTCGGTGAGGTAGCGATATAGGTCGTTCATCCTCGGGTCGTCGGCGGTGTAGTGTCGCCCGCCGCCGCTGGTTCCCACCGCGACGATGTGTCCGAGGTGCGGACCGGGAACGCCGCCCGCTACGGGGAGGTCGATTTCCAGCATTCCAGTTACCAAGCGATGCGCCAGACTGGTTGCGTAGTCCTCGATTCGCATGGTCCCGAGCCGATGAATCAGCTCGAGCGATGCATCGACGGCGGCCACTCCCAGGTAGTTGTAGTTGCCCAGGTCGAAGCGGCGGGCTGCCGGCGCGTACTCGAGCTTCTCGCGGTCCATCGCCGTTTCGTGCGCGTCCGCTCCCAACGTTACGCCGAACCTGGCCAGGTAAACGGGCAGGAGCCGCTCCGCCCAAGCGCGGCGGCAGTACAGGAAGCCGGCGCCGTAAAAGGCGAGCAGTCCTTTCTGCGAGGCGACGGCGAGCCCGTCCGCTCCTAGAGCCCCCACATCCGTGTGCTCGACGCCGACCGACTGAGCGGCGTCGACCAGGAAGAACGTTCCCAATTCACGACACGCCTGGGCGATCGGTGCCAGGTCGGTGATGAAGCCGGGAGAGAACGAAACCGTGGGCACCGTAACCAGCCGCGTGCGCTGGTCCATCGCAGCGACGAGCTTGTCGGAAGGAAGCCGCCCGTCATCCGGTTCCACGGTCCGCACCTCGATGCCGACGCGTCGCTGCAGATTGAGCCACGGATAGACGTTGTTGGGATGTTCCAGCTCGGGACAGAAGACAACGTTGTCGCCCGGTTCCCAGGGCAACGCTGCTGCGATCGCGTTGAGTCCCTCGGAGACGTTCTTCGTGATGGCGATCTCGTCGCTTTCGGCGTTGATTAGCCGCGCGAAGCTCTCTCTCGTGCGCTCGATCGTCGCCAACTCTTCCTGCTTGTCCCAGCTACCATACATGTGACCGTTTACGTAAGCGTCGACGGCAGTCCGCACATCGGTCGACAGCAAACCGCGGACAGCGACGTTCATGTAGGTACACCGCTCGGCGCCGGGGAACAGGCGGCGCGCCTCCGCCATCTCCCTATCTGCTAATCCAACGTCACGTTCTTGCACTGTAGCGCACTCCTCAAGCAGCGTCCTCATGTGCTAGGCGCCGTTCCGAATGGGC
>JBDHHL010000260.1:0-6427 GCA_039589375.1 Gemmatimonadota bacterium
AGGGCTATGACCTGGGCTCGATGGGGTTCAACTCGTTCGACGCGCTCCACCTTACCACGGAGAGCTTCCGTCGCGCCTTCGCCGACCGCAACTACTATCTGGGCGATCCCGACTTCGTCGACATGCCGGCGGAGGAACTGGTAAGCGACGAGCACGCCAACGAGTTGCGCGCCATCATCTCGCGCAACCGCGCATCGTCCTCGGATCAGTTCAACCGTGTGCAGGTCCTGGACGAGGGGAACAACACCACCCACTACTCGATCGTCGATGGCCAAGGCAACGCCGTCGCCATCACCTACACGCTGAACTCGGGCTACGGCTCGGGGGTGACGGTTGGCCGGGCAGGTTTCCTGCTCAACAACGAGATGGACGACTTCACGGTGCGTTCAGGCTACCCGAACCAGTATGGGCTCATCCAGGGCGACGCCAATCTGGTAGGCCCCGGCCGCCGGCCGCTGTCGGCGATGACGCCGACCATCGTCGTCGACCCGCAAGGTCAGCTTCGCATCGTCGTCGGCTCGCCGGGTGGCCCACGCATCATCACAGCGGTCGCACAGGTGATCATCAACGTGCTCGACTTCGGGATGGACGTGCGGCTGGCCGTCGACGCGCCGCGGATACACCACCAGCTGTTGCCGGACGTCATTCGAATCGAGCACAACGGGGTCGACCTGCAGACGCGGTCGGACCTGACTTCGGCGGGCCACCAGCTGGAGCCCAACTCCCGCTACTTCGGAGACATCCAGCTGATCATCCGCAGCCCGGGCGGGACGCTCACCGGCGCATCGGACCCGCGCGGGGAAGACGGCCGAGCGCTCGGATACTGAGGTGCTGAAACAGCTCGCGCCTCTACTACCCTACGCCCGGCGCTACAGGCGGCGCATCGCCGCCGGGCTTGGCCTGGTGGTGGTGAGCAATCTGTTCGCCCTCACCTGGCCGTACCTGCTCAAGCTGGCCATCGACTCGCTGGAGACGGGGATCTCGGCGCGCGGCCTGGCGGCCTACGCCGGCGCGATCGTGGGCTTCTCGCTGGTGGGCGGGATCGGTCGGTTCTTCATGCGCGAGCTGATGAACGGCATGAGCCGCCGGGTCGAGACCGACCTGCGCGACGACTACTTCGCCCACCTTCTGCGACTTGCTCCCGACTTCTACAATCGGTTGCCGACCGGCGAGTTGATGAGCCGGGCCACCAACGACATTCCGGCCGTCCGCATGGTCATCGGCCCGGCGATCATGTACCTGGTGAACACCGCGGTGATCTCGGCGATCGCCCTGACCATGCTGATCCTGATCGACCCGCGGCTGACGCTGCTCGCTGTCCTTCCGCTCGCTGTCGTTCCGCTGGTCACGATCTACTTCGGCCGCGAGATCCACAAGCGCTTCGAGGCGATCCAAGCCCAGTTCGGTCGCATCTCGACTATGGCGCAGGAGAATCTGGCCGGCGCCCGCATCGTGCGTGCCTACGTGCAGGAGGACGCGCAGGCAGCGGGTTTCGCAGAGCTGAACCAAGAGTACATGGGACGGAACCTGCGGCTGGCGCGCATCTGGGGCCTGTTCCATCCGATGCTCATGGCGCTGACCGGGCTCGGCGCCGTCATCGTTCTGGGAGTCGGCGGCCGCGACGTGATCATGGGGCGCATCACGATCGGTGATTTCGTGGCCTTCGCCTTCTACCTGCTCCAGCTGATCTGGCCGATGATCGCGCTCGGCTGGGTCATCAACCTGTTCGAGCGCGGCTCTGCGTCGATGGGACGGATAAGCGAGATCATGGAGGATTCGCCATCGATCCAGAGCGCGGACGCGGCGGTCGAACTTGCCGACGCCCGCGGCGCGATCGAGTTCCGCAACGTCTCGTTCCGCTATCCCGGAACGGAGCGCTACGTGCTGCGCGACGTCTCGTTCGAGATCGAGCCCGGCCAGACGGTCGCCATCGTCGGCCCGACCGGGTCAGGCAAGAGCTCGATCGTGCGGCTGATTCCGCGCCTCTACGATCCGGACGAGGGCGAAGTGCTGTTGGACGGCACGCCGATCCGGCGCATCCGTCTCGACCGGCTGCGCCGGCTCATCTCCGTGGTTCCTCAGGAGCCGTTCCTGTTCTCGGAGACGCTGGGGAGCAACGTCGCGTTCGGCTTCGAGGACGGCCACGATCCGGCGCGCGTCGAGAAAGCCGCCGAGATAGCACAGTTGGCGGAGACGGTGCGCGATTTCCCGCAGGGTTACGACACGCAGCTAGGCGAGCGGGGGATCAACCTGTCGGGCGGCCAGAAGCAGCGCGCGACGTTGGCGCGGGCTCTGACCCGCGACGCTCCGGTGCTGATACTGGACGATGCGCTGTCGTCCGTCGACACGCAGACCGAGATGCGGATATTGGCCGGGCTGAAGGATGTCTTGCGCAGACATACCAGCCTGATCGTGTCGCATCGTGTGACGGCGGTGAAGGACGCCGACTTCATTCTCGTTATCGAAGACGGCGAGGTGGTCGAGCGCGGCGTGCACTCCGACTTAATCGAGGCCGAAGGGACCTACGCACGCCTGCTGAGGCGGCAGCTGCTCGAGGAGAGTCTGGCGGTTGACACGGGGAGCGATCTGGCGGGCGCCGCGCAGGGGTAATCGGCGCGGGAATGTCGGGTCGGAGCCTCCGATCCCTAACGCGCCTCCACCAGCAGAGCCCGCACGCTCCGGACCGGCTCGCGCCCACGGGCGCCAACCTCCAGGTAGAACGCGTAGATTCCCGGTATTAGGTCCTCAGGCAAATCGACCGCGAGCGAACGAGGCCAGGCTCGCGTGTAGGCCGGGACGACCTCGTCCCAGCCGAGGCTGAGCGGCGGATTTTCGGCGAGTTCGACTTCCTGCAAACGTCCGAGCCGGCCTTCCCCCACCTTGTGCAAGGCTAAGTGCACGGTAGCGGTCTCGGCGTCCGGGCCCAAGCCGTAGACCTCCCAGTAGAGCCCGAGCTTCTCTCCCGCTAACACCCGCAGCGACCCTCGGGTCCTGGGGATTGCCGATCCCAAGGATTCGGGCAAAGGTGAATCGCCCGACGTTATCAGTAGATCGGAGACCGCGAACTGGAAGCGTTCCAACCTCCTGGGGCGAAGCCCGTACCGCACGCGAGCGGCACGACGTCCCTGCTCCGAGAACACCTCCAGGCTCAGCAACCTGGGGTCGGCTCCGACCGTCGCGCTCAGGACCCCGCGTGGCTCATCTCCGTCGGGTTCGACGACGACCGGCTGCGTCAGCTCATCCCGGGCCAGGAAGAGCCCGACCTGTACCGGCGCTTCCAACCAGGCCGGATCGGCGCTCTGGTCGCACGCGGCCACGACCACCGCCGAGTCGCCACGCGGGAAGACCGCCAACTGATGCTCGAGTATGGTGAAGGACGAGAGGTATGTGGGAGCATAGGTCTCGAACGGCGCCGCAGAGCGCGGTTCATCGCGTTCGCCCACAGGCGATTCTTCAGCCATTCGCACATGGTAGCGATCGATCGACCATTCGCCCGGCACAATCGAACTGGGGTCGAGGATGAAACCAGGGCGCGGAAGGAACTGACGGCGGTGTCCGGCGTACACGGCCGAGATACGGCGGCGGTTCCGAGTCTGCCCGCTAACGACCCAGCCCAGCGGCCATCCATGCCGGAGGACGATCTGCCTGCGCGTCTCGGCATCGCCCAACCCGTGCCCCGACGGAGCCTGACGCTGCAGCCAGCCGATGACGTTGCGCGCCATATGCTCGGTCCTACGGTCGTTGAACGGCGTAAGGTAGAGCGGGTCCGCCATCCACCAGAACCTGCACTCCAGCGAATCGCGCTGCGTGCCGAACGAACTCTCGTAGTCCCGTCTCAGCTCGCCGTCGAGGAAGATCGCGATGTCCGTCCACCAGCGCCTACCCTCAACGGGCATGGCCCGCAAGGCCGCCGCGAATGCGGAGTCGGCGCCCTGGAAGTCTTCCTGCAGATGGAGCACGTAGCCGGCAAGCGCGTCACACCACCAGCGAGTCGTCAGCCCGCAGCCTCGCGCGAGCGCCAGCGCCCGGTCGAGGCGACCCGCCTCCACCAGGTAGCGGATTCGCTGGCTCTTGATCCACTCGTCGCCCGGCAGTGATTCGGAGGCCGCCGCCAGTTTCGCCAGCAGCGCCCGCCTAGCGGAATCGACGCTGGCCGGTTCTCGCAGCGTGAAGCGGACATCATCGACGTAGGCGAGACACGTCTGACCGACTTGCTCGTCGCACCGAACGCGCACACCGCCGCGCTGGAAGTTGCGGCTGCGGAAGGCCTCGAACGCCCTCCGCCAGACCCTCGCGGTATCGGCCAACAACATGGAGTCGGGGTCCAGAGCCCGCGTGATCCGCCCCGGCCTTTGAAGCTCGGCGACCACGCGTTTGCCCTCGGGCGTCATGTGCCGCTCGCCGCGCAGGCGCACCAGCGTGGAAAGATAGAGAGCGTTGTCGGGATCCAGCGCCACCGCCCTGAGCAGCGCCGCCTGGGCCTCATGGTGTTGAGCCGAAAGCGTATCCGGCCACGCGTGCAGGGCGAGCAGGCGCCCGAACTGGAAATGCGCCTCGGCCAGATCGGGCGCGATCTCGACGGCCTGCCTCAACTGGCCGAGCGCGGCGGTCGTGTCACCCTGACTGGCCAGCGTGAGCGCGGCATCGATGTAGAGGCGGGCGCTGTCGCGGCGCGCGGGCTCGTCCTGCGCCTGGAGCGACGCAGGTGCCGCAAGCAGCACCGCCCAGAGGACGAGGACGAGGACGAGCTGACGCCGCATGACTAACCTGCTAGGAGTCCGGTCTGTGAAGCGGACTAGATGCGCTCCATCAGGAACTCGGGCGTGAACTGGATGAGCCAGCCCGCCAGCACCGTGAACCTGCCGCTCACCAGCAGCAGGCCGACGAAGATGAGCAGGATCCCTGCCACCCATTCCACGTATCTAATGTAGCGCCGGAATCTCTGGAACCAAGCGAGGAATACCGTCAGGGCGATGGCACTCAGGACGAACGGAATCGCCAGGCCCAGCGAGTAGACGAATAGCAGCCCCACGCCCTCGGCCATGTTGGCTCGCGTAGCGGCGAGCGTGAGGATGGCGCCGAGGATCGGCCCGATGCAGGGTACCCACCCAGCGCCGAAGGCGACGCCCACCGCGACGGTGCCCGCATACCCCACCGGCTTGCGCTGGAACTGGTAGCGCTTCTCACGCGACAGCGCGCGTATCGGAACGATGCCCAACAGGAGAACACCGAACAGGATGATGATGACCCCGCCGATGCGGGAGATGACGTCCTGGTAGAGGCGAAGCACCTGGCCGATGTACGTCGCGGACGCACCCATCAGAAGGAAGATCAAGGTGAATCCGCCGACGAACAGAAGCGAGTGAAGCAGCGTCACCCGCTTCACATCCTCGCCACCGGCCTCTAGCTCTTCCACGCCCAATCCCGTTATGAACGAGACGTAGGACGGTACGAGCGGGAGCACGCACGGGCTCAAGAACGACAGCAGCCCCGCGACGAAGGCGACGAGAATGCCTACCGACGCTCCGCTATCCACTCACCACTCCGTCTTGCCAATATCCGATCATCTTGTACACCAGCTTGGCCACCAGGAAGTCGGGAGCCACCATCCCCGGAATCGGAGCTAGCTCGACGACGTCGGCGGCCACCACGTTCTTCTCGACGAATACCCGGCGTAGCAGAGCCATCGCCTGCGCCCAGGTCCCGCCGCCCGGCTCCGGCGTCCCCGTGGCCGGGACGTAGGCCGGGTCGAAGAAGTCGACATCGAAGCTGATGTAGACGTTGTCGGAAGCGAGCCCCTCGATGGCCCGGTCCAGCCAGTCCTCGCTCCCTAACTCCTCAGCGAACACCATCGTCAGCCCCAGCTGATCGATGAGAACCCGCTCCTCCGCATCAATGGCCCGAATGCCGACACCCACCGGCCGCACCCGATCCACCACCCTCCGCATAACGCAGGCATGGCTCCAGCGGGTTCCGTGGAAGCTATCGCGCAGATCGGCATGGGCGTCGAACTGGAGGATGGACAGGTCGTCACCCAGGCGGTTAGCCCAGTACAGTACGGGCGCCTGGGTGATAGAATGCTCCCCTCCCAGCGCGATGACGAAGTGGCCCCGCTCGCAGACCTCCGCGTAGCGCCGCCGCAGCTCTGCGAGCGCCGCTTCCGGCCCCGCCGCCGTGAGCTGCGCCGGCGGGTACGTGTGGACGCCGACGCGGTAAGGCTCACCGTCCAGTTCGTGGTCGTAGAGCTCGACGTGACGCGAGGCTGCGAGAATCGCCTCGGGCCCGCGCCGCGTCCCCTCCATGTAACTGGTCGAAGCCTCGTACGGCACCGGCAGCAGCGCGACCTGCGCCCGGTCCAACGCGGTATGCTCCTCCCCGAGTCCGAGGAAGCTGTATGGATCATCCCACGAGAAATCGGACATAGCTG
>JBDHHL010000261.1:0-19924 GCA_039589375.1 Gemmatimonadota bacterium
TTCGATCTCGACTGGTTCCCGGGCATCTCGGCGCCCGGGTCTCAGTACAACGTCCTGGACGAGCCCGTGTTGTTCAACGCTGCGGCTGCCGCAATGGCGGGCGGCGACAGTCTCGCTCGATTCACTTCGGAGTACGCCTTCGAAGTGGCGCCCACGAACGACGCGCGCCCCTACCCCCACCATTTCCTGCGCGCCGGGTCAATGAGCGAGTTCCTACGCCGCGATCGCGGCAGCTGGCTGGCCTTCGCCGAGTGGGGGTATATCACGTTGGCCGCGACGCTGGTCCAGAGCGTCGCCCTAGCGGGCCTGTTGATGATCGTTCCCGTGTTGATCCGTGCCCGGGCGAGCACAGCCCGGGGGCGGGGTCGCCTAGTCGGCTACTTTGCGGCCATTGGTTTCGCCTACCTAACGGCGGAGATCGCCGCGATCCAGCAACTTGGTCTGCTGCTAGGCCATCCCGTCTATGCGGTGGCCGCGGTGCTGGCGGCGTTTCTTATCTGCTCCGGCGTCGGCAGCGCTTGGTCCGACCGCCTGCCGATGGAGCGCACCTGGCGTTGGGCAGCAGTGCTGGCGGGAATGCTGATTATCTATGCCGCAGCTTTGCTCTCGATCGTGCATCTGCTACAAGCCGGCCACATGAGCGTACGCGTCATCGCGGGTTTTCTGATGATGGCGCCGCTCGCCCTCCTGATGGGGCTTCCGTTTCCCTTGGGCCTTCGCTCGATTAGCCGTGCCGGAACCGAGGGGATCGCTTGGGCTTGGGCCGCGAACGGTTTCGCGTCGGTGGTGGCGACGCCGCTGGCGGCGCTTATCGCACTGGAAGCGGGTTCGCGGGCCTTGTTCTTGGCCGCGGCGCTCGCGTACGCATGCGCGGCGGCGTTGGGTTTGGGTTGGAGGGGTCGCGTCCAAAAGGAAGTGGCGTAGCTGCCGATAGCGCGGGTGGTTTGGCGGGGCCGGCCTGTCGGTCGACCCCGCCTGTGTAGGTTAGGGCCAGATGCCGCGTTCCAACGTGACGTTGGCGACCCGGGCGATGGCCAGGACGTAGGCAGCTGTGCGCAGATCGACCGGCTCGAGCGGTTCGCCGGGCAAGTCGCGCATGTCTCGCTCGCCGTTCAGCGAGTCCAGCGACGAGTTGATTTCCTTCTGCATGTCGAGCACGGCGTCGGTGGCGCGCTCCATCTTCACGTGCAGCTTGAGGTTTACCTCGTCCTCGTCCCACTGCTCGTATTCGTTGTTCTGCACCCACTCGAAGTAGCTCACCGTCACCCCGCCCGCGTTCGCCAGGATGTCCGGTAGCACGTGGATGCCGCGCTCCAACAAGATCTTGTCCGCCGCCGGCGTCGTCGGTCCGTTCGCCGCCTCCGCTATCACCTTCGCGTTGATGTCCGCCGCGTTGTCACCGCGAATTACGTTCTCCAAGGCCGCCGGCACCAGGATGTCGCACGGAATCGTCAGGATCTCCTCGTTGCTCACAGCTTTCGCACCCGGATATCCGATCACCGAGCCCGTCTCCTTCTTGTGCCTCAGCACGTCGAGTGGATCGAACCCGTCCGGGTTGTGGATGCCGCCCCGCGAGTCGCTGGCGGCGATGATCTTGGCGCCCTGCTCGGCGTACAACTGGGCCGCGATCGCGCCCGCATTGCCATATCCCTGCACGACGACGGTTGTGCCGCTAACCGAGTTGAGGCCCGGGACCAGCCCCCGGGCCAGCGCCCGCTGGGTGCAGAAGAGGCAACCGCGCGACGTGGCTTCGTTACGCCCCAGCGAGCCGCCGATGTCGACCGGCTTGCCGGTCACGACGCCCAGATTGTTCTGACCCTTGTGCATCATGTCGTAGGTATCGAAGATCCAGGCCATCGTCTCGGCGTTCGTGTTGACGTCGGGTGCCGGCACGTCGGTGAAGGGGCCGATCGCGTCGCCCAGCTCGGCGATGAAACGGCGAGTGATCTTCTGTAAGTCGTCCTTGGTGCGCACCTTCGGGTTGCAGATGATGCCGCCCTTGGCGCCGCCGAAGGGGACATCGAGCACCGCGCACTTCCAGGTCATCCAGGAGGCCAGGGCCCGCACCTCGTCGGCGGTGACGTCGGGATGGTAGCGTATGCCGCCCTTCCCGGGACCGCGGGCACGGTTGTGCAGGCAGCGGTACCCGACGTAGTTCCTGACCTCCCCTTCCGCCGTCTCGATGGGGAACTCCACCTCGATCATTCGGGCCGGCTGCTTCAGATAATTGGCAAGCCCGGGCTCGAGGTCCGGGACATACCTGGCCGCCGAGTCGAACTGCCTCTGGGCGATATGGAACGGGTTCAGGTCCTCTCTGTGAGCGGCGCTGATATCCCCTGTCTCTTTCGCTTTCTTCTTGACCATCGTTCGTTTCATCCCTTCGTCGTGGAACCCTAGGTTCCGCCCCACCCCAATGTGAGCTAGCAAAGACTAGAACGGCTGCCCATTCGCTAGTCGAGGAAGCCCTGATCGTCCATGCCAGGCCTGCCGAAACCTGCTCCTCCTCGCTTGAAGAACGCGGCTTCGGTGTGGTAGTCGGCCGTCAGGCCCTCGATCCGAGTCATCTCTCCTTCGGGAAGTGTCTGGAAGTTCGCGGCGATCGAGATGTTCTCCTCTAACTGCTGCACGTTGTCGCAGCCGACTATCACCGTGCTTACACCGGCCAGCGAGAGGACGTACGACATGGCGTCCTTCATCGACGTAAGACCGCCTTCCCGGAAGATGCGCCCACGGGCCGGGATCTTCATGCCGATCACGCCCATGTTCTTCTCTTGCGCCAGCGGCAGCAGCTCTTCGGTAAAGGCGAGATGGTGCTTGTCGGCCGGGTTTAGAGCCATCAAGATCGTGTCGAATTCGAACTGTTTGATTCCGCGGATCAATGGTGCCGGGTCGAAATGGCCGGTGATCCCCAAGAACTTGACGATCTTCTCGTCACGCGCCTGCTGGAGCGCTTCGATCGCCCCGTTCGTACCGAAGATCGTGTCGATCTGCTCGTCGGTCCTGACGTTGTGCAGCTGCCAGAGGTCGAGGTGATCCGTCTGTAGCAGACGTAGGCTCTCCTCCAGCAGGCGCAGCGAACCGTCCCGCGTCCGATCGTGGGTCTTGGTGGCTAGGAACACCTCGTCACGGCGCGTTGCCATCACCTCGCCGATATACGTCTGGCTGATCCCCCTTCCGTAGGCGGCGGCTGTGTCGATGTAATTCACCCCCAGGTCGATCGCTCGATTGATGATGGCCAGCGACTCATCCCGGGTGCCGTGTCTCTCGATGGTTGCCTGGCCGCCGAGACTGAAAAGGCGAACCTGATGACCCGTACGACCAAGTGGACGCTCGGCCATGGCAGGAACGGTCACTCCGCTCGTCCCCTTAGAACCACTCAAGAACAACGCGGCGGTTCCGCCCGCGCCTACCTTCACGAAGTCCCGACGTGTGAGCTTACGGTTCGACATACAGCCTCCTGGCTCGCTACTGCCGCGCTAAGTGTGGTTAGCGATCATTGGTCGTCTGACTGAATGAACCGGGGCAGCCTCCTCGCAGGAATCGCCCGTGAGATACCCCTGGGGCTGGGAGGCTGGCTGGATTCCCCGCACAAAATGGCCTCGTACGTAGTGACAACGCAAGAAGATCAACCCTTCCGTTTCTTGAACGGGTTTGTCTTCGCCATCGGTTTCGCGCTCCACCAGATGGTGAGTGTACGGCGCCCCGCTGGCGAGGCTGCCCGCCCTTGGCGGAGAGTGTGGTCTGCCGGCAGAGCGAACCGCTCGCGCCCACGCGCGTTCGCTCGAGATGAAGCCGTAGGGCGGCCTTGGTATTGTGCCGGCCGAACCCGGAAATGTTTTCGATAATCGGAACAATCTGCTCGTGAAGTAGCCCGAGCCCCCCCGGCGTCCACGTCTCCCTCTGCGCCGTAGGCCCTGTCAATACAACACGTTAGGACTTCTTCTCGCCGGTGTGTCTGCTCGGGGCTTGCCTCTTGCAAACGCTTCCATGCAGTGCCCAACGGTCAGCGAGGCGCGACCGCTCAGAGCTTGTGGCACAGGAGGGTAACGGTATATGGTTAGGGAGGGATGTGGATGGGCTGCGGTCATCCATCCTTCTTGACCCCGAGACTGGGCACTACACCGCGCGGGGAATCAAGCGCCGCCTCGACGAGCTCGTGGCGCTCTCCCAGCGAAACGATGAGGCGCTCTCCTGTGTCCTATTCGGTGCGGATCCGGTCCCCGATGGCATTGGCGTCGCGACAGAGGCACTACGCGATGCGGCGTTCGAGTTTGCGACCGTGCTGCATCAGCGGACGCGTCGAACAGATGTCGTCGGGTGGATCGAGCCGCTCAAGTTCGTGGTGCTCGCGCCGCGGACGCCACCGTTTGGCGGGCTCAGACTGGCGGAGCGCTTCATCTCTATGTCTCTGTCGCGTTACGTGGCAGGTGAGTTCGCGATCACCTTTGGGGCCGGTGTGGCAGGGGTTGAAGGACGGACTGAGGGTCTCGAAGCGTGCCCTGACACGCTCGTGGCCGCAGCCCAGCAGGCTCTGTTGGATGCCCGTACGGCGGGTGCAGCGCAGGTAGCTGCCGCCTGGCCAGGAGTCTGACACCATGGGAAGGGGGAAAGTAGTGGCGAAGAAGCAGTTGAAGGACGAGAAGGAGCGTCTTCGCGAGCTGGCTTGCCAGACACTTGAGGCGTATCGGAGCCTCAACTCCGTCGCGGCCGAGGCGTCCTACGGACGCAACGGCGGGGTCGACGGGGATGGCCTCGCACGTGCCGGTGAGTTGCTGGAAGCGGTCATCGCCGAGATCAAGGGTTCGGCAAGCAGCCCAGCTGGCTAAGCGCTTCCGAGCGAGACTTCCGGAAGCGCGACTCACTCTCTGCACTGACGCGAACTCGTGCCGGCTTCCGCTGTAGGTCTTCGGGCAGACGCTTGAAGACTGTGGGCGTGACGTGGCGGTAGCCTCGGCCTAGACTCGCGCACCTTGCCGCCGGGCAGGTCACGTCCGCCTCTATCCGGGCGGCGGCCTACCTGTGACTATCTCAGTTCGACCAGGCCCTCGCCGAACGCGGTCAGCTTCATGCGGCCCTTCAGCGCGTCGCGGTCCAAGACCATGAAGTGGTGATTCCGGCTGTCAACGAGTCCCTCGCGCTTGAACTCCGCCAGAACCGTAGTCACAGTCTCTCGTGTAGAGCCGATGAGATCCGCCATCTCCTGGTGAGTGAACCAGTACGGCACCTCCACGCCGCGGTCACCGGCGACCCCATATCGATCGGCGAGCCAAAGTATCGTGCCGGCTAGCCGCGATGGCACATCGAGGAACGCCAACATCTTGGTGCGCTCCTCCATGTGGGTCATCACCTCCGCCGCATGACGAAGCAGGTGGCGAGTCAGCGCGCCATCGCGGATCAGCAAGAACTCGCTGGTCTCCGCCGCCGAGGCCGAAAGGGCGCGCTGCGGCAGTCCCGCCAGCGCCTCATGCCCGAATGCCTCGCCTTCAGCGGCGAAAGCGACGGCGATGTCACGGCCGTCGCGATCCTTGTCGCGCAGTCGGGCCCGGCCTCGGAGCACGAGGTAGAGCGAGTTCGTCGGCTGCCCGAGCTCGTACACGCTCTCGTTCTTGCGGAAGGAGCGCACGGTTCCCAGCTCGCGCAACTCCTCTATCTGGGAGAGAGTCAGGCTCTTCAGTAGGGCCATCGGCCTCCGGCCAAATCGCATAGCCGATACCCTCCTCTCGGCTTTGTACCTTCGGGCTCCGGCGATCCATCGACGCTTTCGGCCGAGCGGATCGGGGGCCTCTTCGGGTAGTCCGCTGGGTGCGGTTAAGAACAGTAGCGTTGCCGCCTACGTCACATTCTCGGTCGGTAGGAGAATCCTACTACAGTCTCCTCGCCACAGCAACCGGGATGGTAACATCACTAACATTAATCCCCGGAGCCCGAACCGGAAAGGCTGACGTAAACGTATGCTCCCCAAGCCGTCTGCACGGTTGGCGGAACCTCTGCGGCGTTGCAGAGTAGGCCGTATGCGATTACATAGATGCTGCAAAGCCCTAACCCCAACCATCTGCGTGGCGATGGAACAAGACAAAGCCCCGAAAAGGGAAGAGTTCGAGCACGAGGCGTTGGTACACCTGGACACACTGTTCAACGTCGCGCTGCGATTGACGGGCAACGCCTCCGACGCCGAAGATCTGGTTCAGGACACGGTTGCCAAGGCCTACCGCGCCTGGGACAAGTACGAACCGGGCACCAACTGCCGCGCCTGGCTAGTCACGATCTTGCGTAACACGTTCATCAACCAATTCCGTCGTGAGAGCAGGCGGCCGAGCCAGGTACAATTCGATTCGGTGGAGGACATAAACGTCTTCGAGACGGTACAGGAGAAGGATCCTGAAGGGTCGTTCTACCGTTCCATCGTCGACGACGAAGTGAAACGGGCGATTCAGGACTTGCCAGAGGAGTTCAGGATTCCTGTTGTCTTGAGCGACGTTGAAGGTATGAGCTACGCCGAAATCGCCCAGATACTCGAGCTGCCGGTGGGTACGGTGAAGTCTCGGCTGTTCCGCGGGCGCCGGCGGTTGCAGCAGCGTCTGTACGAGTACGCACTGGAGATGGGGTACATCAAATGACGGCCTTCGGAAGACTTGGGGAGTGGCTGATGAAGGTGATGCCACCGCCGGGTGGGATCGATTGCGGGGGCGTCATGCGGCAGCTGTACGAGTACATCGACGACGAACTCGACGAGGCGACGGTCGAGAAGATTCGTAAGCACCTGAAGCTGTGCAAGAAGTGCTACCCGCAGTACAACTTCGAGAAAGCCTTCCTGGGGTTCCTGACTGATCACGGCCAAACCGGCGCGCCGCCTCAGCTGCGGCGGAAGATTTTCGCGAGCCTTCTGGAGGAGGAGTGCGACTAAGGTTTAGTCGATCAGCCGATGTTCGATAGCCGACTGCCCCAAGGCGGGTTTTGAATTGCCAATATTGGAGTGGCCCAGTACTAGCTCGTTCCTTCGCCTGGCATAGATAGGGACCGGAGCGGTGCGGATTCGTATGCCCATAGAGTCCGACAACCGGCGTCTCCAACGCTCGAGCGATATGGAGCGGTCCCGTGTCTGGGGCGATCAACAGATCGCACCCGTCGATCAAGTATGCCAGGCGGCGGAGATCGGGCCCCAACGCCCAGCTGCAGTTCACCTGCTCCCGGTCCCCCCAGGAGCAGCACGCGGAACCCGAGGTCACGCTCCAAGGCTGTGGCCAGTTCGGCGAAGCGGTCCACCGCCCAGTCCTTCCCACGCCCGCCGGACATAGAGACGATACCCGCGACCGGTCGACCCTCCAGAGCACTGAAGAACTCCGCCTGGTCTGCGCGTTCCTGATCAGTAAACGCGATCCGCCACTCCGGCCTCGAGATGTCGGCGCCCTGGTACTCGGCCAGCTCGAGCTACATGTCCTGCCGGTGCCGCGGGATTTGTGGTGCTAGTCGGTGGTTCGCGAACAGCCAGACCATTTCGAAGGCCCGGTCGCGACCGAAGCCGATCTTGTGCGGAGCACGCGCGAGGAACGTCGGGACAGCCGACTTGAAGTAGATACTGCAGTTGAGGACCACGTCGAACGACGTGCCTTTTAGCTGACGGCGCAGCCGCCGCACCTCGGCAAGGCCGCCCCTTCGGTCGAAGCAGACGGTCTCATCGACGGCGGGGTGGTGCTACAGCAGCCGCTCCGGCGTCCGCTCGACCACCCACGTCATGTGCCGCTGCGGGTCGTCGCTCTTCAGCGCGTTGACCACTGGCAACCCGTGTACGACGCCGCCGATGCCGCTCTGCAGAACCAGGCAGATGCGACGGCTGGGAAATGCTCGGCTCATTCTATCTGGATAGGCCCGTACGCTAGCTCGCTGGTAATCTACGACGCATGGACGGCTATAGTCTACGCGGATCGGCCCGTTTTGACAGACCTCCGCATACAAGCGTGTGAATGATCGTCGGAACTGCGTGCGGGATGGCACGCTTGCTAGTCAATCGCTGGCTGCTAAACTTGCGTTCAATGAGACGCTTCACGGGAGAACAGCTGCCTGCGAGTCCGCGGATCGCAGTGGTGACAAACGATGCCCTAGGGAACTTCGTCGTCGTCACTCCGCTGATGCAGATGCTGAGAGAAAGGTTCTCGCCGTCGGCTCTGGACTACTACGGAGGCACTCGTGTCGCAGAGCTGGCCGATGCATCGAGTCTCGTCGATCGGTACTACAATCTGCACGGATCCTCGCCCCGCGCCTTCGCACAGTCGCTGCCCGATGTCTATCAACTCGTCGTCAACGTCGAGCAGAGCGCTTGGGCGAAAGCGGCCGCGGCGATGCTGGCCGGTGAGGCGGGCTTCGTCTGCGGGCCCTGTCTCGACCGGGAGGGCAGGGGCGACCTGCCGTTCGCTGAGGATGCGCGCGGAGACCTCTGGGGCGACAAAGAGTGGATCGCCGAGGACGTGACCGAGCGATACCCGTTTCTTCGCTCGGGGTTCATCGGTGAGATCTTCTGCAGGCTGGCCTATCTCGATGGCCTGGTCCCGGGCTACCTACTGCCGCGCAGCGAACCGTCGCAAGCGATCCCGGATGTCCTGGTCTCCACGACGGCCAGTCTGCCTTGGAAGCTCTGGCCCATAGACCGATGGCGGGCGCTCGTGCGCGATGTGCGCGCGCGAGGATTGACCGTCGGGTTGTTGGGTGCCAAGCCGAAGCAGCAGGAGAGGTTCTGGGAAGGTGCGGGCCTGGAAGCCGCGGTGGTGGAAGCAGGAGCGGAGGACATGCGAGGAACACTCATGCTGCCCGAGGTCGTTGCAGCTATCGGTCGTGCCCGGCTGGTGACGACGATCGACAACGGCATCGTTCACTTCGCGTGTGCCACCGACACGCCGACGGTAGGTCTTTTTCGTCACGGCATCCATCGTCTCTGGGCGCCGCCGGCCGAGAACTTGCGCCTGGTCGAACCGGGCAGGGATCGACAGGTCTCGGACATTGAGTACGAGGCGGTCTGGAGCGCAGTGGAGGAGGCTCTGGGCTAAGATCGTCAAGCGTTAGAGCGGTGCACTCAGGTCTGTATGGTCGCCGCGCAGGGTTGACCGACTTCAAGAAGGGAAAGTCATGAAGGCGAGTTCCGTTGGTTTCTTCAAGCGACTGCTCGCGCTGCCGGGGCCTTCCGGCCATGAGGCAGCGCCGGCTCGGACGTGGCGTGAGGAGGCGGAGAAGTTTGCGGACCGGGTGTGGGCGGACGTCGCGGGCAACAGCTTCGCGGCGGTGAACCCGGACGGCGAGCCGCGGGTCATGGTGGCCGGTCACATCGACGAGATCGGCGTCATGATCAACCACATCGACGATGACGGTTTCCTCTATTTCTCAACCATCGGGGGGTGGGACCCGGAGATCATCGTCGGCCAGCGGGTGGAGATACTGACCAAGAACGGTTCGGTCCGTGGTGTGATCGGCAAGAAGGCGATTCACGTGCAGGAAAAGGACGATCGCGAGCGGGTCTCGAAGGTGAAGGACCTCTGGATCGACATCGGCGCAAAGGACGGGAAGGACGCCCGACAGCGCGTGCGCGTCGGGGACGCGGCCGTGCTCACGGCTGATGTGATCGAGCTACCTCATGGGAGGATCGCTTCTCGCAGCATCGATAACCGGATGGGTGCGCTGGTGGCGCTGGAAGCGCTGCGCAGGCTGGCCGACGATCGGCCCTCCGCCGAGGTCGTCGCGGTGGCCACGGTGCAGGAGGAGATAGGCGTAGGAGGAGGCGGCGCACGGACCGGCGCGTTCGGCATCGATCCCAAGATCGCCATCGTGGTGGACGTAACACATGCAACCGACTACCCGGGAGCGATGAAGAAGGGGCACGGCGACCATCGGCTGGGCGGCGGCCCGGTGCTGAGCCGCGGATCGGCCGTTAACCCGGTGCTCTTCGAGCGCTTGGCCGAGGTAGCGGAACGCGAAAAGATCCCTTACTCGATCGAGGCCGTTCCCAGACGTTTTCGGCGGTCGAGGATTTCGTGCCCTCCTGAGGACGAGGGCTAGGCTTCGCATCTCCTCTGAACGCCTGCCACCTCATCCGGTCTCCGGACTGGCTAACCCATCGACGTGCTCTGCCGGTAGAGGTCGAGCAGCTCCTTCCGCGGTAGCCGGTCGATGTCGTCCTGCGAGGTGAATGGGTGTTCCCGTAGTTCGACGACGCGGTAGGGCCGCTGGCCCGTGGGTTGGCAGAAGAAAAGTACTAGGCGGACGCCCGGCTCCGGCCGGTCCTTGCCGAGCCGGACCTTCCACGTATCACCGTCGACTTTGATGTGAGCCATTTTCCCATTCGTTTCGGATTCTCGGCGACGACGGCTCAGCCGTGCCGCCACGGTTCTACTCTTGCTGCTCCACTCTGACAGCTTCGGCAACGTTGCGACCCAGCGCTCGCTCGCGCCCCTCGATCCGCACCCGGATCGGCCCCTCAAAGGGCTCGCGGTGCAGTACTTCCACCCGAGTGCCGGGATAGAGGCCCAGCTCGGCCAGATACCGCAGCCGGCCGCCGTCCGAGTCGCTGACCTCGCGTACTATTACGCTTGCTCCTTCCTGTACCTCCGACAGCGAGGGGTGCCTGCGCTCCGAGAGTTCGCCCTCGGCCGTTGGTATCGGCGAACCGTGTGGATCCATCTCCGGGTGCCCCAGCACGGCCGCCATGCGCTCCACGAGCCCATCCGACGCGGCATGCTCGAGCCGATCCGCCTCCGCGTGGACTCTGTCCCACGAATAACCCAACTGCTCGATCAGGTACGCTTCGATCACTCGGTGGCGGCGAATGATGCGCAAAGCCTCGCGCTCACCGGCCTCGCTCAGCCGCACGCCGTGGTACGGCTCGTGTTGTACTAACCCTCGCTCGGCCAGGTTCTTGACCATGTTGGTCACCGATGCCGGCGATCGATCGAGCCGCTGAGCGAGGGCGGATGTACTCACCGACCTGCTCTCCTGCTGCAGCTGCCGGATCGCCTTCAGGTAGTCCTGAACGGCGTGGGAATGGTCGTCGTTCGCCGGGCCAGCGTGGCCTGCTCGCGGCATCGAGTCGGAATTCGTCATGTTTTCGTCGAGGCTAAAAGTCGTCGGCGCCTTCCCGGCTGTCAATGCGAAGAGGGTCGTTTCTTGGGCGCGTTGACCGGCACCGACCGCCTGGGTAGGTTAGCGACCTGCGGTCGTGGGCCTGGCGGCTCGCGACCGTTTGTGCGGGAACCCTGGGTTGTTTATGAAAGCTGAGAGTCGCGGTTGAGCAAGCCTGTGAGCGACGGGTTCGGTGTACCGACGAACGTCGAGTCGAGAGTCGATTTGCATCTCCACTCCGACCGCTCCGACGGTCGGGTTGACCCGGCCGGAGTGATGGCGGCGGCGAAGGAGAGCGGACTCGAGGCAGTCGCCCTCACCGACCACGACACGCTGGCGGGGATCGGCGAGGCGAGGCACGCGGCGAGCCAGTTGCAGCTGGACTTCGTGCCGGGGATCGAGTTTTCGTGCTACGACGATAGCGGGTCGACGCATCTGCTGGGTTATTTCGTCGCTCCGTCGCATGCCGAACTCGCGGCGTACCTGGACGACGCCCGCGACAAGCGAATGCAACGCGCGATCGATATCGTCGGGAAGCTGAACCGGCTGGGCGTCGGGATTAGAGTGGAAGCGGTGATCGCCCAGGCCTCGCGCGATGGCCTGATCGCGCGGCCGCACGTGGCGCGGGCTCTGCTCGAAGGCGGTTGGGTCGGGAGTTACTTCGAAGCTTTTGACCGCTACATAGCCGCCGGCCAGCCGGCTTACGTGCCCACGTGGCGCATCACACCGGTGGACGGGATAGGCTGGATCCACAAGGCAGGAGGACTGGCGGTTCTAGCGCACGGGGGCAAGACTCATGGCGATTCGACGATCAAGCAGCTGGTTGACGGAGGCCTGGACGGTCTGGAGGTTCTGCACCCGGAACACGGGCGATTCGAGGTCGAGAGGCTACGACGGCTTGCCGCCGAGTTGTCACTATTAGAGACCGGCGGGTCGGATTGGCACGGTCCGTCGGACAACCGTCGCGGTCAGCTGGCCTCGCAGCCGGTTCCATATGAATGGTATCTGCGCCTCAGGGAGGCGGCCTGCGCGAAGAGCGGCGCGGGCGACTGAGCCCGGATGGCGTGACGAGGAGGACTGGAGAAGATGGCCGAGAAGGAAATGGAGACAGAGCGAGAGTTCGAGTTGGTCATCGTTGGGGCTGGCCCGGCGGGGCTAACGGCTGGCATGTACGCGAAGAGGGCGGAACTGAACGCCGTCGTACTTGAGCGCGGGCTTCCCGGCGGACAGCTTCTCAACACTGACCTGATCGACGACTATCCGGGCCTGCCCGAGATCGACGGTCGCGACTTGGCCGACCGCATGACCAAGCACGCAACCAAGTTCGGTTTGCAGATTGACACCGCGACGGCGAAGGGAATCAAGAAGCTCGAGGATGGCGATTTCCGAGTCACGACCTGGGAAGGGCCCGTCTACCTGGCGCGAGCGGTGATTCTCACCGCCGGTGGGACCCCGACCAAGCTTGAAGTCCCTGGAGAGGAGGAATTTGCGGGCAGAGGAGTGAGCTACTGCGCGATCTGCGACGGAGCGTTCTTCAAGGGTGAGACGATCGCCGTCGCCGGAGGAGGGGATGCAGCTGCCGAGGAGGCCGAGTTTCTGACCCGCTACGTCGACAAGCTATACCTCATTCACCGCCGCGACGAACTGCGGGCGCAGAAGATCTTGCAGAAGCGCGTGTTCGCGAACCCGAAGATCGAGGTCGTCTGGGATTCGGTAGTCGAGGAGGTCCTCGGTGATGCGAAGGGAATGAACCGGATGCGCCTCCGTAACGTGAAGAGCGGTGACGAGAGCTTCCTCGATGTGACGGGCCTGTTCGTCTTCATCGGCTTCCGCCCCAACACCGGGCTGTTGGAGGACCACGCAGACCACGATGCTGGCGGCTACATCATCAGCGACCGTGACATGCGTGCCTCGATACCGGGACTCTTCGTGGCCGGCGACGTGAGGGCGCAGCTGACGCGGCAGATCACGACCGCGGTCGGTGACGCGACGACGGCGTTGGTTGCGGCGGAGAAGTATCTGACCGATCTCGAGGAGAGCCGAAAGGAAGTGAGCGGCACCTCGGCACAATAGGCGCGATACAGGCGTTTTGTTGACAGAGGTGGGGTTCCGGGTAGAATAGGCCGGCGGACCGGCCGGAGTAGGCCCGAACCGCGTCGTGCTAATCAGGAGGATAGACATACATGGCGGAGACGAATCAGGACACTGCGGCGACAGTCGAGCTAACGGCAGAAGCCGCCGAAAAGGCACGCGAGTTCATGGCTGGCGAGGATCTGCAGCCGGAGAACGCCGGCCTGCGGGTCAGCGTCTTGCCCGGTGGGTGCTCCGGCTTCCAGTATGGGTTGAACATAGAGGAGGAGGCCCGCGACGACGACGAGGTCTGCGTCTCCAACGGCATCCGACTCTTCATAGATCCTTTCAGCGCGCAATACCTGAAGGGGACCGTGATCGGCTTCGCCAGTTCCTTTCAGGGGTCCGGGTTCACTTTCAACAACCCGAACTCGGCGGGCGGCTGCGGCTGCGGATCATCGTTCGCCGTCTGAGTACGAATTGAGGGAAGAATGCGCGGCAGGCCCGTGGTAGCGGGCCTGCCTTTTTGCGCCCCGGAAAACGGTCTATCTTTGAGGCCCGCATAAGGGAGGACTATTTGAAGATCCTGGGCTTTCCGGTGGGGCCGCTGCAGGCGAACGCCTATCTGGCCATCTGCGAGGAAACGCACGACTGCGCTCTTGTAGATCCCGGGGAGGAGGCGGAACTGCTGATCGAGGCGGCGGCGGACCAGGGCGCCGATATCGTGTACATCCTGCTGACTCACGCCCACCTCGACCATGTCGGTGGTGTGGCCGCGGCGAAGCGCGAAACGGGCTCGCCCGTCTACCTTCACCCGGCCGACTCGGCGTTGTATTCCGCCGTGTCCATCCAGGCGCAGTCCTTTGGCCTCGAGGTGGAGGCCCCACCGCAGCCCGACGGCGACCTGGAGGACGGTCAGATTATCGAGATCGGCGCTCAGCGGCTGGAGGTACGACATACCCCGGGTCACTCGCCCGGTCACGTGTGCTTGATCGGCGATGGTTTCGCCTTGGTGGGCGACTGTGTGTTCGCGGGCTCGATCGGTCGTACGGACCTGCCGGGCGGCGACTACCGCATGCTGATGGAGTCGATCAACGAAAAGCTGCTGACCTTGCCCGACGAGACCGTCCTCTATTCAGGGCACGGCCCCACGACGACCGTCTTCAAAGAGCGCACCACGAACCCGTTCCTTACGGGAGCGTTTGGATGGAGCGGGTGAGACCGAATCGAGACCGACGAGATCCCGTGCGAGCGGAATCCGAACGACCCTGCCTTCGTTGCGGGTACGGAGTCTCTGATCGGCCGCGTGGCTGTAAGGGCGGTCACTGTAACAACTGCGGGCACCCTTAGCCTTTGGGTGACTGCTCCGATTAGAATATTGAGCGACCATGTCGGACTCCAAAGATCCTATGGACACGGCTGAGCCTTCGGAGCCTGGGTGTGGCCAGCCTCGGCTGCCCGAGCTGGTAGAGGCCCTGAAGGACGGCGAGAAGCTGTTGATCCTCACTCATGACAACCCGGATCCCGACGCTCTGGCCAGCGCGTACGGCCTGCTCAAGCTGGCGGAAAGCGTGGACGGCATCGTGGCGAGTATCGGGTTCGGCGGATTCGTTGGCCGAGCTGAGAACCGCACCATGGTCCACGAACTGGACCTACCGGTCATGCCGACTTGGGCCGTCAACCTGGACGATGTCGACCTCATCGCTCTGGTGGATACTCAACCCGGCACGGGCAACAACTCCCTGCCCGAAGGCAGGGACATCGCGGTGGTCATCGACCATCATCCCCTCCGACCCGAGACCAGGGCGGCGAAATTCTGGGACGTTCGGACCGGTTGCGGATCGAGCTCCACGATCCTTACCCAGTACCTGCGGTCCGCCGGTATTCCGTTGGCGGGCAGCCTGGCTACAGCTCTGTTCTACGGGATACAGTCGGAGACCCAGGACCTGGGGCGCGAGGCCGGCGAGGGTGACATGAGCGCCAGCCTCGCGTTGTATCCGGGCACCGACCTGGAGCTCATCTCCCGTATCCGCTATCCGGACCTGTCGGCGCCGTACTTCAGGTCGTTGCACCGTTCGCTCGAACGAGCCCGGACGCGCGGGCCGGTTATCATCTCCTACGTGGGCAAGCTCGATTACCCCGATCTCGTGGCGGAGCTGGCGGACTTCTACCTGCGCTTCGAGGGCGCGTACTGGTCGTTCTGTATCGGGATGTTCGAGGAGAACATCCTGATCTCGGTCCGTACCTCGCTGCAGGACGCCTTCGCGGGACAGCTCCTGAGGCGTGTCGTGGGTGCCGATGGCACGGCAGGCGGCCACGGTATGATGGCGGGTGCCCGTGTCCCCGTGGGACACCTATCCGCCGAGGACGCTCGCCTGAAGAGCGAGGAGATTGTCAATCGCTTCATCAAGGAGTTGGGCGTCGAGGACGAAGTCGGCGGGGCCCTGCTCGATACCGGCACGCACGAAGCGGGCTGACGGAGGGATCGCGTGCTGCGCCTAGGCCTCACCGGCAACGTCGGCGCCGGTAAGTCTACCGTCGTGAGCCTTTTCGCTTCTTGGGGCGCCACCATCATCGATAGCGATGTCCTGGCACGGGAAGTGGTCGAGACCGGCCAGCCGGCTCTCGCCCGAATCCAGGAAGTGTGGGGCGACGCCGTGCTGCAGGAGTCGGGCCGGCTCGATCGAGCGGCGATGCGGCGGATCGTGTTCGCCGACGCCGAAGCGCGTGAACAACTCGAGTCGATCCTTCATCCGGCGATACGCGACCGTTCCCGCGAGTTGCTGCTGGAGGCGGAGGCCAGGGGCGACCGCATTGTCGTGGGAGTCGTGCCGCTGCTCTATGAAGCGGGGCTGGAAGGGGAGTACGATATGGTCCTGCTGATAGATGCGCCCGTCGAGCTGCGCGTCGAACGCTTGGTGAGCAAGCGGGGGCTCGGCGTCGAGGAGGCGCACGCGGTCGCTGCGGCGCAGATGCCGGCGGAAGAGAAGCGTGCCCGCGCCGATTTCATCATCGATAACGACTCTGACATCACAACGCTCGAGCGTCGCGCTTGGGAGACGTGGAAACATCCATACTCGCGCTTCCCACGACTGCTTGAGTGGCTACGCCGATGTGGTGGCGACGGCGCGTGCCCGGGGCCTGCACCGGATCGCCATCACCGATCACAACGAGATCGAAGGCGCCTTTCGCGCTCGGGACCTGGCCCCCGACCTGGTGATCGTGGGTGAAGAGGTGAAGACGGCCGAAGGCGTGGATGTCACCGGCCTGTTCCTCACCGAGAAGATCTCCAAGCGTACACCGGCGGTGGAAGTGGCGCAGGCGATCCGCGAGCAGGGCGGCCTCGTCTACGTACCTCACCCCTTCGCGGATGGCAAAGGGCTAGGCGATGACGTACTGAAATCCATCGAGCCATGGGTGGACGTGGTCGAGATCTTCAATTCCCGAATCCACAAGCCGGCCTTGAACGAGAAAGCGCGCGTTTGGGCCGAGGAACGCGACCTGCCGGGTGGCGCAGGCTCCGATGCCCACACACTGCGTGAGATTGGCCGCGGGGTCATCGAGGTGCCGTTGTTCGACGGCAAGACGGAGTTCCTCGAGGCCCTACGCTCGGGCCGGGTAGTCGGTCGCAGCTCGAGCCACTTGGTACATTTGGCCTCGACCTGGGCCAAGATCGCCGGGAAGTTTTCTTGACACCGCCCATCGCTACCCGTAGAGTAGCGCGATTCCCCCAGCCGTCCACCTAGACAGGAACGCACATGGAGCTGCTCGAGAACATCGTCAACAAGGCGTCCGAGTACATCTGGGACAAAGGCATCCCTTTCCAGGGGCAAGAGATCCCCTGGGTCGTGGTCGCTCTCCTGGGTACCGGGGTCTTCTTGACGCTCCGCCTTGGTTTCCTTCAGCTGCGCAAGCTGGGTCACGGCTTCGCCGTCACCTCGGGCATTTACGATGACCCCGACGAACCGGGCGACGTCTCGCACTTCCAGGCGCTCACCACGGCCCTGTCGGCGACGGTGGGGATCGGGAACATCGCCGGTGTGGCCCTGGCGATTCACTGGGGTGGCCCGGGCGCTCTGTTCTGGATGTGGATGACGGCGCTGCTGGGGATGGCTACCAAGTTCTCGGAAGTCACTCTGGCCCAGAAGTACCGCGATGTGGAACGCGAAGACCTGGATCCGTACAAGTGGGAGGGTACGGTCTCCGGCGGCCCGATGTACTACATCGAGCGGGGACTGGGCCGGTCCTGGCGGCCGCTGGCGATATTCTTTGCCATGATGCTCGGCACCACGGCCTTCCTCACCGGCAACGCCATCCAGGCCAACACAGTCGCGGACACCCTGAGTACCGAGATCGGCTTGCCCGTCTGGATCAGCGGACTGGTGACGGCGAGCGTCGTGGCGATGGTCGTCATCGGCGGCATCACGCGGATCGGACGGGTGACGGGGATACTGGCTCCCACGATGGCCGCGATCTACGTCGCCGGTGCGATGATCATCATCGGCCTCCACTTCGACCTGGTCATCCCCACCTTTGGGCTGATCTTCCGAGAGGCGTTCCATCCCACGGCCGGAGTGGCCGGCACGGGGGCCGGCGTCTTCTTGCTGACGATGGTCTGGGGGGTGAAGCGCGGCCTCTTCTCGAACGAGGCTGGCCAGGGCTCGGCGCCGATCGCCCATGCTGCGGCTAGGACCGACGAGCCCGTCTCCGAAGGCGTGGTCGCGCTGGTCGAGCCCTTCATCGATACCATAGTCATCTGCACGATGACCGGCCTTGTAATCATCATGACCGGCGTCTGGGACCAGCGCTTCCCGACGGAGATCACGCTGGACGGCGGCGACATCTCCTACGTGGTCGAGACCGAGACCGGGCACTACGACGATTTGGATGACCCGGTAGAGATCCGTGTCGAAAACGGTCGGTACCTGCAGTCGGGGCCCGGAACGGTTCAGGTCGCTTGGCACGAGGTAGGCGTCGAGCCGCTGTACATTGATGAAGAGCAGACGCGCGTCTTCACCGGCGTCGTCGATTCCGACCGAGAGGTCGCAGTGGCCGATGACGGTGCTAGCTACACATCGCTCTACGCCGACGCGGCGGAGAGTGGCGCCCCGCTGACCATGCAAGCCTTTCGGCAAGGCCTGCCGGGAGACTGGGGCAAGTACATAGTACTGATCAGCGTCTTCCTCTTCGCTATTTCCACGGCGATCGCCTGGAGCTACTACGGCGACCGCTGTGCCAACTACCTGTTCGGGCACAGGGCGGTGCTGCCATACAAATTCGCCTTCGTGACGATGCACTTCGTCGGCTCGGTACTCACCTTGGCCGTGGTTTGGACGCTCGGTGACGTCTTCTTGGGTATCGTGATCCTGCCCAACCTGCTGGCGCTGCTGCTGCTGTCGGGGAAGGTGGTGCAGCTGTCGCGCAGCTACTTCGAGCGGCAGCCGTGGGTCGAGAACCGCGAGGTACATCGCCGGCTCAAGGAGCAGAAGAGGCGCTAGGATTGAATATCGAATATCGAATATCGAATGTAGAATGTAGAAGTGAGGGGGCGGCCGATAGGGACGTGTGGGCGCGGGTCTCCGTGTTCGACGTCTATTGGTCGTGACAGTGCTGGAGACGCCTCCTCACCGTATCGAGCCGGCCCGCGTTATCGCCGACAAGTTGAGCAATGCTAAGGCCGTCGCCGTCGCCACCCACGTCGGGGGCGACGGCGACGGCTGGGGCTCGGCCTGTGCTTTGGCTCATCATTTCGGTCCCGCTGGAGTCGACGTGCGGCTTCTGGCGGCCACCCCGTTCCCGGACCGCTATCGCTTCATCCTGCAGGAGGGGCAGCGGCTTTTTGCGCCCGAAGAGTCGGGACTCGAGGCCCTTCGCTCGGCCGACTTGCAACTGGTCGTCGACGCGTCAGAGCCTGGGCGCTTGGGGGACTTCGCGCCGTTCTACGAGCCTGAACGTACGATCGTCATCGACCATCACGCGGTGGCTTCGGAGCACATAGAGGCGGCGATCGAGCTGATCGACCCCGTCGCCGCGGCGACGGCGGAGCTGGTCTTCGACGTACTGGCGCAGACCGACAGACCGCTCGGCCCGGCCGCAGCCAATGCGCTTTACGTGGGCCTGGTCACCGACACCGGCTCCTTCCGCTACTCGAATTCGACGCCCCACGCGCATCGAGTGGCCGCAGCGCTCATCGAAGCGGGCGCCGACCCGGAAGGCCTGTATCGGCCGCTCTTCGCCACACTAACGCCCGCGGATCTCGGGACGCTCCAGGCGGCGCTTTCCAGCCTGGGCCGTGACCCAGAGTACGGCATCTCGTGGGCGGTCATCGATGCCGCTACGTCCCAACGGCTGGGTGCCCTCGAAGAGCATGAGGGCGTGATCGAGCATCTGCGGAATCTGCAGGGCACCGAGATCGCGGTCCTGTTCAGGGAGCTGGCCTCCGGAGAGGTCAAGGTCTCCTTCCGCTCGACCGGCCCTGCCGGCGTGGCCAACCTGGCTCGATCGTTCGGAGGCGGTGGCCACGAGAAGGCTGCCGGTACGACCGTGTCCGGGAAACTTGCCGATGTGGTGGAGCGTGTGCTGGCGGCGTGCCGGGCCGGTCTCGCAGGCCCTCCATAAGCTGACTCTTGAGGCTTGGCCTCTGCGGCCGTATTATCTTTGTGGTCATCCCAACATCAGCCTGTGACGCTGGGTGAGGGAGGTGGAGGCTGTGCGCGGGAAACGCAGAATAGGACGTGTTAGTGGTTCCAGGCAT
>JBDHHL010000262.1:0-6404 GCA_039589375.1 Gemmatimonadota bacterium
GATGTCGGCGCCGGAATCCGCCAGGCGCAGCACTTCGAGGAACAGCGCATGACGAACTACCTGGTCTTCTTCCACGCTCGCCTTGCCCGTCAGTTCCGCCAGCATGCCGTCCAGGTCGAACTCGACCGTGTCGGTCGATTCGAGCGAGGCCAAGAAGGCCATGTATCGCTCCTGGCTTTCGCTCACCAGAGGGTTCAGGCGCGCGAATGTCGAGCTCGAATCCTCGAAGGCGACGACCGCCTTCTTTGACACTTCCGACCAGTGCTCCCAAGCGAACGCCGAAGTGTCCGAGCGTACGAGCTTCGCGGGGTCGAACACTATGGTGACCCGACCCTCCGGCGCCCCGACGACCGAGCGGTAGTGGTAACTGTCGCGGCCGCTGTAGGCGAAGCCATCCGACTGCGTTCCGTTGATGGCATATTGCCCCAAGCCCTGTATGACGTTTATGAGCCCGTAGGCCATGCTGTCGGCATCGGTCTCGATCGTCACAGAGTACGTCCCGTCCGGCTGCGCTTCCATCGGTAGGGCCGACTCGAAATCCCACTCATTGAAGTCGCCGAAGATCTTCACACCGCCGAATTCGTCGTTGTACGCGTAGGTCGGTAACTGCACGTTCACGCCCAGGTCCAGCGGCGGCTCGGCAACGAACGGAAGCGCGACGTTGGCGTGATCGACGCCCGAGAACTTGAGTAGGAACAAGCCCACTCTTTCGGTCCTGAATTCGTAACTCCCGTCTTCACCCACCTCGGCGCTCTCAAAAGGTTCAGTCCGGAAGAAGTCCGAGGCTGTGAACAGGTGGACGTGACCCATGAGCATGGGCTGGCCGTCGTGCCCTAGAAGCGTGCCGCGTACGACGGTCACAGGGGGCTCGGGCTCGCCGCACGCCAGTACGACCACGCAACCAGCAGCTGCACAGCGGCTCACCACTCTGAGCGATTCGCGGAGTACCTCACGGCTCTCCATGACCTACCTCCCGTGGAGGAACACTCTGATAACCTTGCCGACTTTCTCGGACTCACAGGCGAAAGAAAGGTGTCCGCAGGAACTGGACAGCTTCAGGACCTGTCCGTCCGCCAGCTTCGCGAACGCGACCGCCGCTTCGGGGTTGATGCTGAAGTCCTCGTCACCCACGACCACCAGCAGGTCAGCCTCGACAACCGACGCAGCCTTCTCGAGCGAGCCATCGAAGCGATCTGTGACATCGTGCGCGAGCATGGCTCGGATCTGGCTCGCGCGATCGTAGGGATCGAAGTGCCGCTCGCCGATTCGCTCCAGCTGCTCGGCGAAATTGTCGCGCGTCACCGTCTCATTGCGATGAGCCGGCGTGTAGCCGATCAAAGCCTCGTAGAGAGCCACGAACCTACCGGCATCGAAGCACCGACAGCTCTGTGATGCCTCGAGCACTTCCAGTTCCGTCTGCCAGCGGAGCAGGTCGTATCCGCTGGTGCGTGGAGAGCCGACGATGGGCACGCCTTTACGGACAAAGCCTGGATAGGAGACCAGCCACTCGAAGACATCGAGGCCGCTCATCGAGATGCCTATCACGGCGTGGAGCGAGCTCAGACCCAGCACCTCGGTGACGAGCCGGTGCTCGATGTTCACCATGTCCCGCATGGTGTAGACCGGGAACTCGCCGGCGGCCTGGCCGAGGCTGTTGGATGGCGACGACGAAACCCCGTTCCCGATCGGATCGACCGCGATCACGAACCACTCTGCATCATCGACGAACTTGTCCGGCCCCACCCACCAGGAACCGATCTGTTCGCTGGTGCCCGAGAACCACGCCGGGAACAGCACGGCGTTGGAGCCGTCGGCGTCGAGTTGGCCGGACGTGCGGTAGCCGACTCTGCAGTTCTCGATGACGGCACCGCTTTCCAGTTCGCATTCCCCAAGCTTGGCGATCTGAAGCTCGCTTTGCGCCTGCGCATGGCTAGCCGCGAGGAGGGCCGCCACCCCGACGACGAGCGAAACGCTCGTGGATCGCGAACTGTGAACCGAAATAGAAGAATGGATGCGGAATCGAGAGGCACACATGGTCACCTCCACGAGGGCCGCTAGCGCGGCAGGACAACGCTCGAGCGGAAGAACAGGTTACATCGAAGATGGAAATCGTAGGCACGGCTGCTGGCTCCTGGAGCGACGTACCGCTCACGGCCGCCTCAGCCACCTCCCGGTACAGCCACAATATGGTTCCAGGCTGTCCACCAGGCAAAGGCGGCGGCCGACGGAGTGGACTTGCCAAGCAACGGGTGGAGGAACATGCTAGTGCTACATCGAGCGCGACCCGCGGCGCCGACTGGTTCCGCCCTAAGGCGGTCGCGCCGATAGCTGGAGGGAATCTTGATGGTCCTCCGTCACGGATCGATCCGGCTCATTACCCTTGTCCTCCTCCCCTCCCTGGTCCCAGTCCCTGCGGCGGTGGCTCAAGAGCCTACCCAGGGAGGCCCGAAGCACCATCGTCTGGCCGGAATCCGCGACGTGACCGGCTCGGTATCGCCGGACGGTCGTTACTACGCGTTCACGAACTGGCAGACCGGCCAACTCGGCGTAAAGGACCTGAGTACAGGAGAGAGTCGCTACATCGTGACCCCGGGATCGAAAGGCGAGTGGCCCTACCAAGCGAGGTTCGCGCCCGACGGTAGGCGTATCGCCTACACCTGGAACATGGAGGATGGCTCTGCCGAGCTGCGCGTCATCAACGTCGATGGCTCGGGGGTCCGCACACTCCATCGCGGCTACGGTGAGATCCACGACTGGTCCCCGGAGGGAGAACGCATTCTGGCAAACGTTGACCGTGGGACGGTTCTGATCTCGATCTCGGATGGCTCGCTAGCGGTGTTGTCCGATTGGCTTCCAGCGATGGAGATCCGTTTCTCGCCCGACGGGCGTTACATCGCCTACGACTTGCCGCCGCGAGACGACTCGCCGGATCGCGACATCTTCCTGCTGGATATCGCCGGAGGCAGCGAGACCCCCCTCGTGGAAGGCCCGGGAATCGAACGCGTGCTCGATTGGACGCCGGATGGGAAGCGGCTCTTGTTCGACAGCGATCGGGGCCTTCTGCCCGGGGCCGGTCGCCGCGCCTGGCTCATCGAGGTGGCCGATGGGGAGCCCAATGGAGAGCCGGTCCTCGTCGAGCCGGAGATAGTAGTCACCCGGGGTCTGGGGTTCAGCCGGGACGGTGCCTACTACTTCTCCGGTTACTGTTGCGGTGTCGAGGATGCCAGAGTGACGCCGTCAGGCCTTTACCACGCCGCCCTCGACCCAACGAACGACCAGCTCGGCGTTCCAGAACTGATTACCAGTGACTCTGGAAGGCCCGTCGAGTGGTCGCCCGACGGTCAATACCTGGCCTATGCCTGGCATCAGTGGCCCTTTCCCTCGACTCTCGGGATCCGCGCCGTCCAGACGGGCGAGGAGCGCAGGTTGCCGCTGACAATCCAATGGGCGGGGGACTCGTTTGGACTCCGCTGGTCGCCAGACGGCCGTTCGCTGCTCGTCCAGGGCAGAGACTTGAAAGATCGCCGAGGGATTTACCAGATCGACGTACAGACCGGTGCGGCGACGCCCATCGTGCAGGGCTGCTGTGTCCGCTGGCCGACCTGGTCGCCTGACGGCAACGTCGTCTACGTGTCGTGGGAGGGGAGCGGCGATACCATGCGCGTTGTCGCTCGGGACCTGGAGACGGGCGACGAACGTGAGCTGCAGCGTATACCCCCACCCGCCTACCTCTCGCAGATGGCGGCGTCGCCCGACGGCCGATGGTTGGCGTTTTTCTGGTCCGACGTACCCTCATCGTGGGAGGCAAGAGGGACGTGGGCGTTGAAAATCTTCCCGCTGAACGGGGGGGAACTTAGGGGTCTTACACCGCTAGAAGTGCAGGGCCGAGATAGTCTCCCCCGGCCGTACAGGCCCAGCCTCGCCTGGACCCCCGATTCCCGTCACGTCGTCTACGCCATCACTTCGGTTGCCGAGAGAAGACCATCGGTCCGGCTGTGGCGCGTCCCTGCTGCGGGCGGAGAACCCATGAGCCTCGGTCCTGCGATGGACAAGTTCGGGCTGTCCTCCTTCACTCTTCATCCCGACGACCGACAAGTCGCCTTCACCGGTGACTCTATCGCCTTGGTTCCTCAGATCGACGCCGCTGACGAGATGTGGGTGCTGGAGGACTTCTTGCCTCCGCTCGATGCTGAGCGGTGAGGCTCACTGCTTAGCCCGGCGGCGCCTGAGCACGACACCAAATCGGTTGTCCTCCCCGTCCCACTTATCCTCTCGCTTCACGAGCTCGAAGCCAGAGGCCACCATCTCTTCGATCACGACGTCCGGTAGAATCGTGTGGTTGCCGCGGCCGTTGACCAGGCTGTCGCCTTCCGCCAGAGCATCGATGACAACGACAAGGCCGCCTGGCTTCAGCGCGCGGAGCATCTCCGCGTTCAGCACGTCGGGCTCCGTGAATTCGTGGTACACGAAGCGCAGGAGAATCCCGTCGCAGCAAGCCGGCGGCAGCCCCGTGAAGCTCTGATCCGCGAGCACGGGCGTGACGTTCCGCAGCCCCTCGTACGCCGCCTGCGCTCGGATCTCTGGTAGCACATCCGGAAGGATCTCTGTGGCCAGCACCTGTCCCTTCGGTCCAGCGCGCCGCGCCAGCTCGATGGACAAGAGTCCTATACCGGAACCTATGTCCGCCACCACCTGGCCCGGCTTCAACTCCATCGCCTCGGCGATCGCGTCCGCGACAGGCCAAGAACTCCCCTCCAGCTCAGCGGGCAGCGTGAAGACCGTGTCGGGAACGTTGTTCAATTCGAGGGCCGTGATCGTCAGGACCTGCTCGTGTGGCGAACCCTTGTACCGCCAGATGCGCTTGGTCGGAATCAGCACGCCGCCGAAGTCTTCGTAGTCGGCCAGTACTCTGATACGCTCGAACACGTAGTTGCCGTTCTGATTCTCGCCTTCGCTTCCCCACTTCAAGCCGCTCTCGGCGTCAAAGTACTCGAACGCCTCACGGCCCGATTTCCACACCAGCTTCAGCTTGTAGCATTGCCTGTCCTCGAACTCCGTTAGCTCGAGCGTTTCCATCGACGCGAAGTTCTCGGGCTCGTAGAGCTCGGCATGGAAATCCGCTCCCTCCCGGGCCTGATCCAGCTCTCGGCCCATCAGGATCCGAGGGCCTAGGTCCCGCTCCATCGACCAGCCGACCTCGCCGTCGAAACCCGACTGGCTCCTCACGACTCCCTCGCGCTCCCACCTCGTGTAGATCTTGTTGGGCCTAGCCGCATGGACGATGTAGTCTGCTTCGTTGAACGGCCCCTTGAAAAACAACTTCATGTAACGCGACTCGTGACTCAGAATCGCGTCTCTGCCACCGATCGCCTTCACGTACCGGGCGGTAACGTCGGCGGCGGTTGGCAGATCGGTGGCGACTTGGGCTGCGGCCGAGCTCAATTGAGCCGTCAAAACCAACGCTGCAAGCAGCGCAATCACTCCTCGATGTAGCCCTGCCCATTTCATAGCTGTTTCCTCCGCCGGCACTCGGCACTTTGTGCAATCATGCTCGCGCCCATAGGCGGCTTGAGCGTCGCTTCGGACGCGAACCCGATTGGGGACAGCAGGCGAGACAGGGCCGTCGCTGGTTCGGCGACAGACCAATTAAGGAAGGATGGATCGGACACTTGGCCACGGCCGCAGGCTCCTGGAGCAACTCGCTCGGAGCTGGTCCACGCGCCGTCGCGACCGTTTGGAGAACACCCGATGCCGGTCGGTTGCAGCCCACCGCGGTACGGCTAGTCGAACGTTGTACGGACCGAGAGATGTGCCTCGATCTCCTCGCGGGTGCGCCAGACCGGCCGCAGCTCCTTGCGGGCGAGGAACTGCAGTTGATCGCTGAGGTGGGGCGAGCCGGGCTGGCTGGAATTACCGTAACCGAGGACCGCCATCGCCCGCACGGGGTCCGAGAACTCAATGGCCGCGACATAGGTGTCCCCACCGGTTACCATGAGGCGACCGTCTTCCGCTTCCTCGAACCAGGCCCCCCGGAACACTCCATAGGGGTCGTGGAAGCCATTGGCTGGAAGATCGACTTCGCCGCGCCGGAAGCGATGGGCTTCGCCCCACGGCACGTCGAACGCGCCATACCGGGCCTCGACCTTGCGTGAGGCCGTTTCCAAGGCCGTAGCCGCGGCGGCGGGGTCCGCGATACCGTTGGGGGTATCGAGCGGCGACCCGGCATCCCAGGGTACGGCGAAGAATCTCGACCCGACCAGACCCCAGTAATCCTCGATGAACGCTTGGAAAAGCAAGGCACCACGGCTGTCCGCGTCGGTCTTTCGGTCCCACGTCTCCAGAACGTCGGCGGCCTGCTGGGCGAGGGAACTACCGTGCTCGCGAGCGGCGGCGATCACTTCGTC
>JBDHHL010000263.1:0-6393 GCA_039589375.1 Gemmatimonadota bacterium
GCCCGGCGCGACGTCCCAGCCCTCGTAGTGATCGGGCACGACGCGCTCGAGCGCGAGGCCCGCGATCTCGAACGCGACGCGATCGTCCGGGCCCGCCAACATCTTGTTGACCCAGTAGCCGATCTCGATGGCCGTCACCCGGTCGCGCGCCAGTGGCTCGATCTCCCACACCACGCGCTGCCAGCGGCCGTTCTGCAGCGTGACGTAGTGGATGCCGTCGCGGTAGTACGCATCCGGCACGGTGTCCCGCCCCTCGTTGTGCAGCACGATCTGGAGAGGGAGCATCGGGAAGCCAGAGACGTCAGGTCGCACCCACAGCGAGATCCGGTTGTAGGCGCCCCAGTCCTCGCCTGGGAACACGCGCCGCAGGTTCACGGACGAAAGGCCGTTGCGCGTCGGCGCGGGCGCGTCGCGGAACATGTCCACGTCCACGCGGAGCGCGCGCAGGTCGCCGGCGGGGCCAGCATCGCTCCGGAATGTCAGCCTGCCCGTGCCCGTGAACCTCCAGGCGTCCGGGTCGGACCCGTCGTCCAGGGCGCGGCTCTGCAGCACGGGCTTGTTCAGCCAGCGGAACTCCGCCGAGTTCTCGATCTCGATCGGCATCGGCATGGCGGGCGGCTGGGCCGCCGCCGCGGAGGGTAGCGCCGTGGCGAGGATGAGCGTAACGGCGAGGGCGAGGGCTGGCCCTCGCGCATCGGGCGTCGGCTTCTCGGGGGCGCGGGGGGCGCGGGGGGCGCGCCCGGCGGGCGCGAGGTCGTTCTGCCGCTGCATGGCCATGGGCTGGCTCCAATCCGCTCGGAGTCTGATCGGGTCCGTGCCCGCGATTCTAAGGCGAGGAGAGGGGAGTGGCAAAGCGGGGTCATCCGGCGCAGCGAGGGGTTGGATATGTGTTCGCAAAGGTCAACAGCCGGGGGAGATCTCAGGGTGACAGACCGAGACGGTCGACGAGGCTATTGAGGAGGCGCATCTGTGCATCGTGCGAGAGGTCGCCGAAGACTCCCGCGACAAAGCGACCGGTACCGACCGCTGTCCCCGGCCCCAGGCCGGGATCTAAGAAACGGAAACCACCCGTGCCGATCGATGGGACCTCGTCGATGATCGTGCCCGACTGCGATTGGAAGGCGCGCAGGCTCGCCATCGCTTCGGCGGCGGCCTCCTCGCTCCCGAGATCGCTGAAGAACAGCTCCGCTTCGTGCCCCTCGATGTCATAAGTCGCCCGGACACCGCCTGGAAGGAAGGTGTGCCCGAGCAGGTCGGCGGCCACGTATCGCTCACTCTGCGGCACCAGTCCCTCGGAGGGCAGCGAAGCCAGGATCGTCGGGAGAGAGGTGTCGCCGGCGACCTCGCCGCACACCCACGACATGAGCCGATCCAGCACGCTGATCAGGGCGGTGCGGTCGTCGTCGGCCTCGCCTTGCACGTAGATTCTGTCCTTCCATGCCGCCGCCACGGTTCCGGAACGGTGTCCTTCGGCTCCCCAATCCTGGAGCACGGCTCCCGCGGGCATAAGGCTTCTGTAAAGGCCGAACGCACCCAACCTGCTGCCCATGTCGAAGATGTCCAGCGTGACGCTCGAGAGGGGATCTCCTCCCAGCTCGTATCGGACGTGCACCAGCTTCCGGAAGCCGTACGTCAGGTACCGGGGCGCCGCGCCATCGATGTACTCGTAGAGACTGTCAGGGAGATATTCATCCGGTCCCGCACCGATGTTCCATCCCTCGAGTGAGGAGAGTGCCGGGAGCAGATGTGTGAGGTCGACGGCATCTTCATTGGATTCATCGCTCCTCCCCCCGCAGCCTGACAGGAGTAGGAACACCCCCACACACCAGAGCTGTCGTCCAGTCATCGGACTTCCCTACGCCTCGGCGAAACTGAGCAGGCGATGGGCCTCCACAAGCTCATCTCGAACTCGACGGCCGAACGGGCACCCGGTGTCGCAGGGGCCCGGACACCGATCACAGGTGGCGGCTCGGGACCGCTGGGGCAGCGCGTTGTACAGCTCCATGGATCGCTTCTCGCGGCCGTAGTACTTGAAGTACATTGCGTAGCGCATTACGTGGGCGATCGCGACATCGCGCGGGCAGTTCCCCTCGCACGTGCCGCAGAACCGACAGTACTTGTCGTACATCTCCTGAGCGTAGCGGCCCAGCATGGCTGTCTCGGCTTCGCTCAGTTGCGAGCCTACCGCGGCTGTGTATTCATGGATCTGATCGAAATTGGTGATCCCGACGCACACACTGGCCACATACGGGTTGGTCAGCGCCCACTTGACGGTGGCCTGACGGAACGACAGCCCGCCGGCCTCCAGGTCCCTGATCTCCCGCTGGCGGTTGCCCGCGTTCACTTTGAACACAACGGTGCCGATCCCACGCTCCGCAGCGCGTTGGAGAATCTCGTCCTGGTCGGGATACGAAACGAAATCGTACTTGGTGAAGAACGCCTCGAATCGGCCATCGTCGATGGCCGCGTTGAGACAGCTCTGCATCCCACCGCTATGACCGGCCAGGGCAAGATGCATGACCTTACCAGCCTGCCTGGCCTGTTCGAAAGCTTCGAATAGTGAGTCGACGAGCATTTCGTCCGGCGAGCTTACACCACCGGTGCGGAAGACCTCCACATGGTCGGTGCGAAGACGGCGCAATTGGCCGTCGATAGAATCCAGAATCTGTTGCTTGGTAGTGCCGGGCCTAATTACGTCACCAGCACACAAGACCAATTGATCTCGACGACTGCCCAGCCTGCTGATCACGTCACCGATCAGTTCGTCAGCCTGCCCGTAGCCAATGTTATCTCCGGTACTGATGGTGTTGATCCCGGCATCCAGAGCGGCGAGCAGCAGGGCCGGGTTATCGAATCCCGCACTACCGAAAGTGATCTCCGAGACCCTCAATCCCGTGTTGCCGAGCGGGCGGTACCGCATCTCGATATCAGCATCACCCTCAGCTTGCCCTTCACCGGATGAACCGCACCCGATGGCGAGAGCGGAAGCGGCTGCACCCAGCACCAGGAACCTGCGGCGGTCTATCTCCTTCGGAATAGGCTCCATCGGAATCCTCATGGCTTAGCGCAGGTTCGCGAAGACTCCCAATCTCTCCCGCAACTGAGTCTCGTCGGCCGCTCCCGACACACCTAACATCCCCGAGTCCGTGCGTGTGACACCCACCAGGCCGCTGTAGGGAACCTCGCGGAAGAGGACCGTGAGCCCGTCGTGCTCGAAGGAACCCCACGGATCGGCCAGCGCATCCCAAACGGCAGGGGCGGCCGAGGGGAGCACGACGAAGCCACCCCAGGTCTCGCCGTCGCTTCCCTCGTAGTCTGCGTAGAGGCAATCCGTCAGCTCGGTTAAGCCCAGGAACGACCCAGGTTGGTAACCTTCCGAGCCGGCCACTTTCCCTGCTTCGGGTAACAGCGAAAACTCCGGGGGCATGACGGCCTCCCCGGGAAGGGACGCCGCTAGCCCCTGTAGAAGCTGGCGGTCTTCGGACTCAGACAGTTCGCCGTCGTAGACGTTCACCTTCACGTATGTGCTTCCCTTTACCATGAGAGCCTGGTAAGGGGGCGAGAGGGCCGCTGCGGTGGCGCCGGCGAGATTCACGCCTCGCCCGGCGCTCTCTCTCTTGAACACCCCCACCGCTCGCAATGGGGAGCCCATGTCGTAGAGATCCACGGTCACCGAGGCACCCGCCGCCGACATGTCTGCCGTCATGCACGTTCGGACCCCGTACTCCACGAAGAGCACAGCGGCGCCGTCGATGTACTCCCAGAGGGTCTCAGCGGTATAGACCCGCACCTCGCCGGACTGTGTCCAGCCCGCCACTTCCGGGAAACCGGACGGCCCTTCGGCGCAGGATGCGGTGAGGGCCGAAGCGGCAAGCACCGTCGCTAGTGCGATCCGGTGTGTTCCGTTGGGTCTCACGTCGTGGCACCTCCGGGCTAGGCCAGGGTCAGAAGGTCGTGGACTTGGAGCATGCTCAGCTGGATGTCCAGGCCGTACCGACACGCACCGGCACAGAGTCCCGCGCAGTCCTTGCAGGGAGCCGCACCGGACCCGTCGAGGGCTGCATATTTTGACATGGCATGCCGCTCCCGGCCCTGAGCCTCAAAATAGTACGCGTACCGCATGATGTTGCTGACCGGGACATTGAACGGACAGCTGTCCATGCACTCCACACACCCGTGGCGGCAGTACTGTGCCCCCAGCGCGGAGCGGGACTCCTCGAGCAGGCTGCCCGCGGGTGCGGTCAGCTGAGTACCGGAGAGGGCAACGATCTTGTCGATGAAATCGAAGGTCCAGACCGAAATGCACGCTGTGTGCATGTCCGGGTTCTGAAGCACCCATTGGATGCTTGCCAATTGAAGGGCCTCATCGTTCTCGATCCCGTACCGCTCCGCGAAGATCTGGGTCCTCTCCACGAACTCGTTCTGCGCATCCGAATACTTCTGGAGCTCCCTTAGCGCGGACTCACGGGTCTGTCCGACCCGCAACATGAGGTCGAGGTATTGCTGGAAGAGCTCGCTGAGGTTCTCGGGATCGAACGGCTCGGCCCTGAGCTTTCCGGGGGCGGTCTTCATGGCCGTCGTCCCCACATTGTTGGCTTTGGACGACGCGATGATCCGGTCGCCTTCGGAGTGGTTCAAGAAGTTGTATACGAGGAGCAACACGTCGAACCGGCCGTCCTCCGCCGCAGCACAGAGGACGTCGGCCATTCCCGTCTGATCGGTCGCTTCGGGACCGTGGTACGTTGCCCCGGTGAACCTCACCCTGCCCTCCGCTCTCAGCTGGTCGATAGCGGCGTGGTACCCCGGGTGGTTCAACCCTTCGACCGTGTCGACGCTGCTCATCATGTAGGCGTCGATGTACTCGGTGCCCAGCCGCTCCAGGCTCTGGCGGACCTTGTTGAGCACCGCCTCTTTGTCGTCCCGGGGCCCGATGTAGCCCTTCGTCGAGATGAAGATCTTTTCCCGGTCGAAATGCTGAAGGGCGTCCCGTATGCCACGTTCGGAGGCTCCGTTCTCATAGCCCTCCGCCGTATCGATGTAGTTGATCCCTTTGTCGAAGGCATACCGGGCCACATTGGCCTCTCTGACTAAGGCCGCGCCAAGGCTGATGTCGGATACCTTGAAGCCGGTACGCCCGAGGGTCCGGTAACTTTGAATTCGGCCTTCTCGGTTCGGTTGGACGGGGAAGAGGGGCGATGGTCCGGAGGACTCCGCGAGGGACTTGCGCTTTGGGATTGGGGCGAGACCCAACAACGCTCCTCCCGCTAACGCCGCACCGCTTGACTTGACGAAATCCCTCCGCTTGATCCGACTCCGATCATGGCCCGCCCGAGCCTTCTTTTTCATGGCACGGCTCCTACGTATGGTCGAGATTCTCTTCCTAAACCGCAGGCAAGAGAACCAAAGGAAGGCTTTCCTCTCCCTGCTTGCAAACGCATGAGTTTACCATTGAGTACACTTTTGAGTTTACTGCTGAGGGGATGCAATGGCAACGCAGCTCGAACCTGCAGAGCCACGACAGGTTCGCTTCGAGTTGCTACCGTTGGTCCGCGCAACGGACGCTGTGGGATCCTTATCGAGCGCATGACGGGCTGGTCGCTGAGGAACATGCGGCGCCTGTGTGCCAATAGAATGCCCAATTCAGGTGACCGGCTCGCCGGTCGGCGCGTCCAATAGTATCTTTGCAAACTATGTCCGTTACCGATCTCGTTGACCGCTTGGCAGCCCTGCCGCGCTTGGGCGGGGTCCCGTACGAAGAGTTGGAGTGGCTTGTCGCGCACGGCACGTTCGAGTCCCACGAGGCAGGCCACGTGATTGGCTCGAAGGGCACGCGCGTTGAGAAGCTTTGGTTGATCGTCTCCGGGCACGTCGCGATCCGAGTGGACCGGGGGGCCGGACCAAGGCTGGTGACGGAGTGGCACGCCGGTGAAGTCACTGGGATGCTACCCTACTCCCGGATGACGGGGCCGCCGGGTGACAACTACTGTGCCGAAAAGACCGAGTACCTCGCTATTCACGAGAAGCACTTTCCGGAGATGGTTCACCACTGCCCGGTGTTCACGGCACACACGGTCCACACTATGCTAGACCGCGCGCGCGACTTCAACACGAGCGCCTTGCAGGATGAGAAGATGGTGTCACTCGGGAAGCTGGCGGCGGGTCTCGCGCACGAACTCAACAACCCAGCCTCCGCGACGAAGCGCGGTGCCAGTCTGCTGCTGCAAGACCTTTCCCAGTTGGACGCCGCGTTGCGGGCGCTCAGCGCCCCCAGCTTGACCAACGAGCTGTTCGATGCGATTGAGCAGGTGCGCCCGCTCTGCCTGACGAGGCCCGACGGTAGTGTGCGGTCCCCAATCCACCAGGCGGACCGTGAGGACGAGATCGCCGATTGGC